>JAPOPO010000372.1 GCA_026712885.1 Rhodospirillales bacterium
TGCCAGGCCGCGCCCGCGGCCCGCCGCCTCTCCCTGTCCCAATCTGCCCCTAGAGGCGGAGAGCAACTGTACACATCAATTATGAGGTGTGTGTGCAGCTGATTTATGGCCGGCCTCGTGTTCGCAGGCTATTCTGAGCCCGCGAGACAGGGAACAATGGCCATGGAAGTGACCAGCGAACGCCGGGATGGTGTCCTGTGGGTCCACGTGAGCGGCCGCATCAATATCCTCAATGCCGCGCAGTTCGAGGAGACAGTCGCAGACGAAATAGAGGATGGCGACCGGGCGGTAATTGTTGACCTTGAGAACCTGGTCTACATCAGCAGCGCCGGCCTTTACGCCGTCCTCAGGGTCGCAAAGAGCTTGTGGCAACGCGATGCGGCGTTCGCGCTGTGCGCACTGTCGGATTCCGTCCATTTGGTCTTCGAGAGGGTAGGGTTCGCCAAAATTATGGCAATCCATTCGACCAGGGCCGAGGCACTGGCGTCGCTCGAAGATTGAACTGGCGGCCCGGTATCCCCTCACGCGGCTCGAGGGTGCCGTCGACCAAGCCCATTGCCGCGTCCTCGCTGCGCGCGATTCGTATCCGAACGCGGGTCCCCTGTTCGTGCGCGGGACGTTGCTCACGCGCTCGCGGCCTTTCTCGTGCGAGCGACCATGTCTCGCGCGCAAGACCCTTCGGGCTTGCGCGACCGCGTGCGACTGGTTGCATCGCGGGTAACGGCCTGTACCTTGGCGGTGCCAGCCAGCGAGGAGGCGATGGAGGTTCTGCGCTCGACGGTCGATCCGGCCTCGGACAAGTTCAAGGGCAACGAGGCGGCCATGCGGGCGCTGGTCGACGACCTCGCCACGCGCCACGCGCGGGTGCTGGAGGGCGGCCCTGCGAGCGCGCGCGAGCGGCACCGGGAGCGTGGCAAGATGCTGCCGCGCGAGCGGGTGGCAGAGCTGATCGACCCGGGCTCGCCCTTCCTGGAGCTCTCGGCGCTGGCAGCGGACGGGCTCTACGGCACGGACGTTCCGGCCGCCGGCATCATCACCGGTATCGGGCGGGTCGAGGGGCGCGAGTGCGTCGTGATTGCCAACGACGCGACGGTCAAGGGAGGCACCTACTACCCGCTGACCGTCAAAAAACACATCCGCGCCCAGGAGATTGCCGAGCAGAACCGGCTGCCCTGCGTCTACCTGGTGGATTCGGGCGGGGCCAACCTGCCGCACCAGGACGAGGTGTTCCCCGACCGCGAGCATTTCGGGCGCATCTTCTACAACCAGGCGCGCATGTCGGCGAAGGGCATCGCCCAGGTCGCCGTGGTGATGGGCTCGTGCACGGCGGGCGGGGCCTACGTGCCGGCGATGTCCGACGAGACCATCATCGTCAAGGAGCAGGGCACGATCTTCCTGGGCGGCCCGCCCCTGGTGAAGGCCGCGACCGGGGAGGAGGTGAGCGCCGAGGAGCTGGGCGGCGCCGACGTGCACACGCGGCTCTCCGGTGTTGCCGACCACATGGCGGCGGACGATGCCGATGCGATCCACCGGGCGCGGTCCATCGTCGCCCGCCTCGACGCCGGGCCGCCGGGGGCTGCGCCCCAGTCGGCGCCGGAGCCCGCCTACGACCCGGCAGAGATCTACGGCATCGTGCCGCAGTCGCTCAGGACCATGTTCAACGTGCGCGAGGTGATCGCGCGCATTGCGGACGGCAGCCGCTTCGACGAGTTCAAGGCCCGCTACGGCGCCACCCTGGTGACGGGCTTCGCGAACATCGGCGGGCAACTCGTCGGCATCCTCGCCAACAACGGCATCCTCTTCTCCGAGTCCTCGCTCAAGGGCGCGCACTTCATCGAGCTCTGCTGCCAGCGCGGCATCCCGCTGCTCTTCCTGCAGAACATCGTGGGCTTCATGGTGGGCAAGCGCTACGAGCAGGGCGGCATCGCCAAGGACGGGGCCAAGCTGGTCACCGCGGTCTCGTGTGCGGCCGTGCCCAAGCTCACGGTCATCATCGGCGGCAGCTACGGGGCCGGGAACTACGGCATGTGCGGGCGCGCCTTCGGGCCGCGTTTCCTCTGGATGTGGCCCAATGCGCGCATCTCGGTGATGGGCGGCGAGCAGGCGGCGAGCGTGCTCGCCCGCATCCGGCGTGACCGGATCGAAGCCGGCGGCGACGAATGGAGCGAGGACGAGGAGGCCGCGTTCAAGGCGCCGATCCTCTCCCAGTACGAGGAGCAGGGGAATCCTTACTACGCCGCAGCCCGGCTCTGGCACGACGGGGTGATCGACCCGGCCGAGACGAGGCAGGTGCTGGCGCGGGCTCTCGGCATCGTCGCGCGCGGGCCGGCCGAGGCCACGCGCTTCGGCGTCTTCAGGATGTAGCGGAGGACGCAGGGCATGGCCGACGACACCGTGCTGGTCGGATTCGAGGGCGCCGTCGCCACGGTCACGCTCAACCGGCCCGAGGCGCACAACGCCTTCGACGACGCGCTGGTCGCCCTGCTCACGAACACGCTCGAGGGGCTGGGCGCGCGCTACGACGTGCGCGTGGTGGTTCTCGCCGGGCGCGGAAAATCTTTCAGTGCCGGTGCCGATCTCGCCTACATGAAACGGGCCGCGAGCTTCTCGGAGGCGGAGAACATCGTCGATGCCCGCGCGGTCGCGCGCCTCCTCATGGTGCTGGGTGGCCTGCCCAAGCCCACCGTGGCGCTGGTGCAGGGGCCGGCCTACGGCGGCGGCGTCGGGCTGGTCAGCGCCTGCGATATCGCCATCGCGGCCGAGAGCGCGGCCTTCGCATTGACCGAGGTGCGCCTCGGGCTGATCCCCGCCGTGATCAGCCCCTTCGTGGTCCGCGCGATCGGCGACTCCCACAGCCGGCGCTACATGCTCACCGGCGAGCGCTTCGATGCGGAGACCGCATTGCGGATCGGGCTGGTGCACGAGGTGGTGCCTGCCAAGGCCCTCGAAGCGCGCGGCGCGGAGATCGTGCAGACCCTGCTGAAGTGCTCGCCAGACGCGCAACGCCGGGCGAAGTCGCTGATCGACGCGGTCTCGGGCCGGCCCATTGACGATGCGCTGGCCGACGACGTCGCGCGCCGCATCGCCGCCGCCCGAGCCTCGGAAGACGGGAAGGAGGGGATCGCCGCCTTCCTCGAGAAGCGGCCGCCCCGGTGGTGGGACTGAACCCGCAAGAGCCAGATTCCGCGCGCGTCAGGCTTCGCGGACGCGCGACTCCATGTTCCGCGCGCGTCAGGCTTCGCGGACGCGCGATATCATGTTCCGCGCGCGTCAGGCTTCGCGGACGCGCGACGTGGCACTGCACCTGCTGAAGCTCGCCGTCGGAATCGACGGCGTCGACCACCTTCGCGCGGTCCAGGCTGCGCGGCTTGAGAGGCTCGGCCGGCTGATCCACGTCACCCGCTTCACGCCGCGCCGGGCCGAAGAGATCCTGGCCGGCGGCTCCATGTACTGGGTCATCCGGCACCGCATCCGCGTGCGCCAGCGCATCCTGGCGTTCGACCGGCACGAGACGAAGGCCGCAGGCAAGCCCAAGTGCGCCATCGTGCTCGATCCCGAGCTGATTGCCACCGACCCGGTGCACCGCCGCCCGCACCAGGGCTGGCGCTACCTGGAGGGCACCGCTGCGCCGCGCGACCTCGGCCCGGTGGGAACGGTCGAGATACCCGAGGACGCGTTCCCGCCGGACATGGCGGCCGAGCTCCGCGCTCTCGGTCTTCTCTGAGCGCCGCCTGCGCGGGCCGTGCTATGGTGATGCGGTGGAGCGACGGAGGGCACGGCCATGAGCGGGGCGGACTGGCACATCAAGGGCGACTATTTCGAGACCTGTAGCTGCGACTACCTCTGCCCCTGCATCTTCACCAACATGACCGCGATGCCGACTGACGGCGTCTGCGAGGTCGCGATCGTGCTGGATATCGCGGAGGGGCACTACGGCGACACCCGCCTCGACGGCGTCGCCTTCGTCACCGCGGCGATGGTGGCGGGGCCGATGGGTGACGGCAACTGGACCCTCGGCCTCATCATCGACGAGGGGGCGAGCGAAGCGCAGGTGGAGGCCATCGGCCGCATTTGCTCCGGCGACGAGGGCGGCCCGATGGCGTTGATGGCGCCCTTGGTCGGCACCTTCGCCGGCGTCGAGCGGGCGCCGATCAAGATCGAGCGGCGGAAGATGGGCTTCTCGATCACCGCCGGCGACCTGCTCAGCCACGGGGCCGAAGGCGTGCCCAGCCTGCCGGATCCGTCCGAGACCATCATGATCGACAACACCGGGCATCCGGCGAACAAGCGCTTGCACCTCGCCATCGGGAGCCACAGCCACCTGAACGCCTTCGGCATCGAGTGGAACGACGCGGAAGGCGGGCACAACGGCCACTACGCCCCGTTCGACTGGCGGCCGAACTAAGCCAGGATTTCGGCAGGTCGAAACGGGCGGTGGGAGCTAACGCCCGCAGGCCTCGATCAGCGAGCGGAAAATGCGGGCATCGCCGGGGTCGATCGCGTACTCCGGGTGCCACTGCACGCCGATGAACCAGCGGTGCGTCGGGTCCTCGATGCCCTCGATCACGCCGTCGGGCGCGAGTGCGTTGACCACTAGGCCGGGCGCCGCCTCGGCCACGGCCTGGTGATGGGCGCTGTTCACCTGCATGGCATCGCTGCCGACGATGGCCCTGAGCACGCTGCCGACCTCCAGTGACACCGCGTGGCCGGGCTCGGTGCGCGGGTTGGGCTGCTCGTGGGCCAGGGCATCGGGCACCGCGTCGGGGATGTGCTGGATGAGGCTGCCGCCGAGCGCCACGTTCATCAGCTGCTGGCCGCCGCAGATGCCGAGGGAAGGGACGGCGCGCGCATGCGCGGCGCGGGTGATGGCAAGCTCGAAGGCGGTGCGCCGGTCCTTGGTGGTGACGGTCTCGTGTCGTGAAGTGGCGCCGAAGAGGGCCGGGTCCACGTCGAAAGCGCCGCCGGTGATGATCAGGCCGTCCACCGTCTCCAGATAGCGCTCGGCGAGCTCCGGCTCATGCGGCAGCGCGACGGGAACCCCGCCGGCTGCCGCGATCGCCGTGCAGTAATTCTCGCGGATCGCGTACCAGGGCTCGCCGGAATAGCCGCCGGGCGGCTCGGAATCGAGGGTGAGACCGATGACGGGCTGAGCCATCGGCGGACTGTAGGAGCGCCGCGAGCCCGCCGCAACCGAGTGACACCAGCCTGCACCAGCGCCCTCAACGCACCCCCTTGACCCGCCGAAGGACCGGCTGGACCCTGCAGCCATGCTGAATGAACCGCCTTCCCCGATGGACCTTGCCATGGTCGAGGCCGAGGCGGCGCGCGATCGGGGCGAGGTGCCGGTGGGCGCGGTGGTGGTCGACGGGCGCACCGGCGCGGTTCTGGCGCGCGCCGGCAACGAGACGGAAGCGACGCACGACCCGACGGCGCATGCCGAGATGCTGGCCATCCGTGCCGCCGCAGCCACACGGGGCACGGCGCGGCTCGTGGACTGCGACATCTACGTCACGCTGGAGCCCTGCGCCATGTGCGCGCAGGCCATCGCCTTCGCCCGGCTGAGGCGGCTCTACTTCGGCGCGTCCGACCCCAAGGGCGGCGGGGTCGAGCACGGCGCGCGCATCTTTCAGCAGCCCACCTGCCACCACCGGCCCGAGGTCATCGGCGGCGTGCAGGAAACCCGCGCCGCCGCCCTGCTCCGCCGTTTCTTCGAGGCGCGCCGATAGAGCGCGGCCGTCAACGACGGGCGCGCGACAGGCCGCGACCGCAGGCCGGCTGCCGTGAGCGAAAAAAGTGATCCATAGCCGACATTGCCGGTCGGGTGCCCAAACTCTATAAGGGCCAGCCTTACAGCACGGGGGAGAACCCATGGCGACCGAGCGCACCCTTTCGATCATCAAGCCGGATGCGGCCCGCCGCAACCTCACCGGCGCGATCAACAAGCGCTTCGAGGAGTCAGGGCTTTCCATCGTCGCCCAGCGCCGGGTCAGGCTGACGGAGGAACAGGCGCGCGCCTTCTACGCGGTCCACAAGGAACGCGCGTTATATGACGACCTCTGCGCCTACATGACCTCGGGCCCCGTCGTGGTGCAGGTGCTGCAGGGCGAGAACGCGGTCGAGGCCAATCGGACGATCATGGGGGCGACCAACCCGGCCAACGCCGACGAGGGAACCATCCGCAAGGACTTCGGCGAGTCGGTGGAGGCCAACTCGGTGCACGGCTCGGATTCGCCGGAGAACGCGGCCATCGAGATCGCGTTCTTCTTTGCGGAGACCGATATCGTCGGCTAGCCCGGCGGTGCCTGTGCGTCTGGTCCTTGTTATAGTGTGGGCCGGCACGCGTAGCGAACGCGGGATGAAGTGAGCGATGTCGGATCAACGGTCAACCGGACGGCCCGGCGACGACTCCTCAGTCATCACCAAGTCGCGCAGCGAGACCAAGAAGCCCTCGATGTACAAGGTCTTGCTGCTGAATGACGACTACACGCCGATGGAGTTCGTGGTCATCGTGCTGATGCGGTTCTTCGGGATGGACGAGCAGCGCGCGACGACGATCATGCTACACGTGCACAGGCGGGGCGTCGGTGTCTGCGGCGTCTACTCCTACGAGGTCGCCGAGACCAAGGTGAAGCAGGTCTGCGAATTCGCGCGGCGCAACGAGCATCCGCTACAGTGCACGATGGAAAAGGAGTAGCGAACGCATGCTCTCGCGCGATCTCGAAAAGAGCCTGCACCGGGCGCTGGCGCTTGCGGTCGAGCGGCGTCACGAGTTTGCGACGCTCGAGCACCTGCTCTACGCGCTGCTGGAGGATCCCGACGCCATCGCGGTGCTGAAGGCCTGCGGCGTGGATCTGGAGCGGCTCGAACGCGAGCTCGAGGCCTTCATCGACGAGGAGCTGGAGAGCCTGGCCACCGAGGAAGCGGTCGAGGCCAAGCCGACCACCGGCTTTCAGCGGGTGGTGCAGCGTGCGGTCCTGCACGTGCAGTCCTCCGGCCGTTCCGAGGTCACCGGCGCCAACATCCTGGTGGCGATCTTCTCCGAGCGCGAATCCCATGCGGTCTATTTCCTGCAAGAGCAGGACATGTCGCGCTACGACGCGGTCAACTACATCTCGCACCGGATCGCCAA
>JAPOPO010000129.1 GCA_026712885.1 Rhodospirillales bacterium
CCATCGCCGAGCACATCGCCCGCGTCGACGCGATGCGCAGCCATCTGCCCGACGACATCGAGATGATGGCGGATGCGAACGAGGCCTGGCGGGTGGATCAGGCGGCGCGCGCCATGACGCTGCTCGAGCCCTTCGACCTCGTCTGGCTGGAGGAGCCCATCGCGCCCGACAATACCGCCGGCTATGCCCATCTGCGCTCGCTCGGCAAGGTGCCGCTGGCGGCGGGCGAAAACCACCACACGCTCGCGGAGTTCGCGGCGCTGATCGGAGCCGGCGGCGTCGACTTCCCGGAGCCCGACCTCACAACCTGCGGCGGCATCACGCCCTTCATGAAGATCGCGCATCTCGCCGAGGCGCACGGCCTGCCGGTGATGAGCCACGGCGCGCACGACCTGCACATCCATCTGCTGGCGGCGGCCCCGAACGCGGCTTATCTGGAGTGGCATGCCTTCGGCCTCGAGAAGTTCATGGAGGAGCCGCTGACCGTCCAAGACGGCTATGCGCGCGCGCCGGACCGGCCGGGCCACGGCATCGTGTTCGACTGGCAAGCGCTCGCCGCCCACCTGCCGTAGCGCGCCTGAGTCCTTGAATGGGCGAGGCGCATCCCGGAATATCTCACCATATCCCGGTTCGAACAGTCTTTCGGGCGCGGGGAGGGAGGTGCGCGATGGGCGAGAGTGAAAGGGGCAACGTCAAGGAGGGGTGGAGCGCCTGGTGGAGCTTCGCGCGCATCCCCGAATTCCCGGTCGAGGCGGACAAGACAGCGCTCATCGTGATCGACATGACCTACCAGCAGGCTCACCGCGACTACGGGCTCTGCAAGCGGATCATCGAGGCGGGGCTGGAGGACGACCTTTCATACTACCTCGACCGGATCGACCGCGTGGTGGTGCCCAATCTGGTACAGCTCATCGGGGCGTTCCGTGAGGTGGGCGCGCCGGTGATCTACACGCGCTGCGCCTCGCTGGTGGGCGACGGCTCGGACCAGACCTGGCGCCACCGGCATTTCGGCGTGGTCACGACCGAAGACTCGAAGGACGCGCAAATCCTGGTGCCGCTTGAGCCGGAGGAGGGCGACATCATCCTGACCAAGTCGGGCTCGGCGGTCTTCCCCTCGACCAACTGCGAGCATCTGCTGCGCGTGAAGGGGATCACCACCATCGTGGTGAGCGGCATCTTCACCAACAGCTGCGTCGAAGGCACGATCCGGCTCGCAGGCGATCTCGACTTCCGCTGCCTGATGCCCGAGGACGCCTGTGCCGCCATGTCGCCGAGCGGGCACGCCAACGCGGTCGAGTATCTCGACGGCAACTTCTGTCACGTGAAGCCGACGGCGGAGATCATCCGCCTGCTGGGCGCGGGGGCCGGCGCGGCCGCTGCCTGATCCGCCCGACTCTCCGCACCATGGTGCGGAGCAGGGAGCGCGCTGCCTGCGCCAGAATCGGGCCATGACGTGCACCAACGAGCGCGGCGCGGCTACGCGGATGAGCGGGCAACGATGGGCCGGGCGGCGAGCACCGCTGAGCAGAAGCGCCGGCCCCGTCGACATCCCCGGCGGCCGGCGCCTGTCCCGTGAATTTCCACATGTCCCGGCTAATCCCGGCAAAGACCGGTTACCGCTCGGGCCGGTGTACCAGACGTACGCTCGGATACTCTGTAGTACGATAACTCGTTATTTGTGATGGACTATTCCTCCTTCCTCCGCCATTTCCACCCCTTGCACCAATGCCGCAGATACGCTCCTATAACCGCTGATACCATGCCGCGCGTGTGCGGCTTGATGACGGATCGCA
>JAPOPO010000124.1 GCA_026712885.1 Rhodospirillales bacterium
AGGAGAACGTCGTCGAGACCAGGACGATGGACCCCGGGAGCGGCCGCATGGTGCGCACCGGGGACCAGAAGGCGGTGATCGCCACCTTCCGCCACGAGGTCTCGCGCAACCTCGACCCGCAGCTCCACACGCATGCTGTGATCGCGAACATGGTGCAGGGCGAGGACGGGGGAACGCCCCGGTCCGCCAAGTGGCGCACCATGGCGAACGAGAAGCTCTACGCGTCGAAGATGCTGATCGGCGCACTGTACCGCGCGGAGCTGGCCCGCGGCCTCGAGGCCCTGGGGTACGGCATCGATAAGACCCATGCGGACGGGCGCTTCGAGATTGCGGGTGGACCGGGGCGTTCCCCTGTGCCGCGTTCCGTCATCGACGCGTTTTCCACGCGGCGTGCGGAGATCGAGGCGGCGATTGCGGCGCGGGGGCTGGGCGATCCGGCAGATAACCAGCGCCTCGCGCAGCGCGCGGCGCTGATGACACGCGCCCACAAGCGCGACGTCGACAGGGACGCGCTGCACGAGAGCTGGCAGAGGCAGGCCTCTGCGTTGGGCTTCGACGCGCGCGAGTTCGTCGACGAGGCCCGGCAGTGGCAGGCAGCCCATGGAGATCGGCCTCTCGCCCATGCAGGCTAGGACCGGGAGGCCGAGCCCGGTGTGGCAGAGGAAGCGGATCGGGCCGCAACCTGGGCCGTCGAACATCTCTGCGAGCGCGAGGCGGTGTTTACGCGGGCGGACCTGCTCACCGCAGCGCTGGCCTGGAAGCCCGGCGCGGTGAGCATCGGCGAGGCGGAGGCCGCCGTCGCGCGGCTGGAGAAGGCCGGTACGTTGCTGGCCGCAGACCACCCGGTGCCGGGAGAGTCGCTCACCACGGACAGGGCCGTTGCGGACGAGCGCGAGACCATCGCCGTGATGGAACGCGGCAAGGGGCGGGGCGCCGCCCCGATGCGCAGCCGCGCCGTCGACAAGGCGCTCCGCAACGGCCCCCTCACCGCCGGACAGAAGGACGCCGTGAAGCTGATCCTGTCCGGGAAGGATCGCGTCGTGGGCGTGCACGGCTACGCCGGCACCGGCAAGACCACGATGCTCAACAGGCCGCGCGCGCTGCTGGAGAAGCGCGGCTTCGTGGTCAGGTGCCTGGCGCCGTCGGCCTCTGCCGCGCGCACACTGGATGCCGAGGCCGGCATTGCCAGCGAGACCCTGCAGGGCTTCCTCGCCCGCAACGCGGGCGTCGCGGAAGGCCGGCTCTCCCGCAGGGGCGAGCAGGCCATGAAGGCCCGGTTCCGCAAGACCGTGCTGGTGGTGGACGAGGGCTCCCTCGCCTCGACCGCGCAGACGCGCGACCTGCTGCGGATCGCCAATACCCTCCGCGTCCCCCACGTGGTGCTGGTGGGCGACGAGAGGCAGCTCGATGCCGTCGACGCCGGCAAGCCCTTCGCGCAGCTGCAGGCCGCCGGCATGAGGTGCGCTGTGATGGACGAGATCGTGCGCCAGCGCGAGCCGGCGCTCAAGGAAGCCGTCGAGGCCAGCCTCGCGGGCGACATCCAAAGAGCCTTCCAAAAACTCGGCGACAACGTCGCGGAGGTGAAGGCGGACAATTTGGCGGGTGCTGCTGCCGCCCGCTGGCTTGGGCTGCCGGCCGAAGAGCGGGAGGCCATGGGGCTGATGGCCCCCAGCCAAGCGCTGAGGGAGAAGACCAATGCCATCGTCCGCGAGCGCCTGATCCGCGACGGTATCGTCGACGGGCCTGCGATGGACGGAGAGAGGCTCGTCTCCCGCGGCTACACGAATGCGGAGAAATCGCTTGCCGCCAACTACGCCCCCGGAGATGCCGTGGCCTTCCACCGCCGCCACAAGCGTCTCGGGGTAGACAAGGGCGACGAGCTGCGCGTCGCCGGTGTCGACCGGGCGGCGGGTGTGGTCACGCTCCAGGGCAGGCATGGCGCTGCCGTCGCCTGGGAACCCGCAAGCTACAAGCTCCAACGGTGCCGCCAGTAAGCGCCGAGCCCCATTACAGCATCTCCAGGCTTCGGCGGCAACTTGTCCGCGTAGTCCACAGGAAGGCCCGCGCGCGGGACGCGCGCCTCAGCACGGCCGACGGCGGCCGCGCATTGAGGTGACAGTGACCAACTGCCGACAGGAAACCGTGGCGGTCTGGCGGGCCGGCCGAAAAACGGCCTGCAGCGCACCGGCGACGCGAGCTGTTCGACGATCGTGGCAGGATCGAGCCGGCCCGCGAGGCCGCGCGTCGTCCGGAGTACCACCGCGATGACCCGGAAGGCGGAAGTGGGATGGCCATATTGCGCAAGGTCAGCCGCAGACGGAGCACGGTGGCGGGATGCCGCCGCACGAGCGGTGCTGTTCAAGAGGTGGTGCAAGCTCTTCGCATAAGCGACGGCTGCACCGCCGACCCTGTGCACGGACGGCTACATGATCCCGTGGAAATAACCGAGGCACGCGCGCGCCAGCGGCCTCTGCCGTCCTTCCGGCGTAAGCGCGGCAGTGAAGCATCGGGCGGTCTCGACAAAGCCGCCGCCCAGCGTCACCAGAACCCCGCTCTCCACGTACCGCCCGATCAAGTGACGCCAGCCCAGCACCAGGCCGCGGCCGGCAACGGCGGCCTCGAGCGCATACGTGTAAACGTCGAACTCTTCGTAGCGCGGCCTCTTGGTCGGACGGCCGGACGCGGCAAACCATCGCTTCCACGACGCAGCCCCCTCCCCGGGGCCCGCGAAGGCGAGAAAGGTCTGGCCGCCCCAGCCCGATACCGGCCCGCTCAAGGCCTCTGCATGCTCAACCGCGTAGCTGGGCGAGCAGAACGGCCTCAACGCCTCCCGGGCGACGACAACGCGGTCCCCAGGTGTGGAGATCCCCGCGTCCCAGGCCAGAACCACGTCGGCGAGCGGCCGAGGCGGAAAGTGGCCCATGCTGGGGGAGTGGACCTGGATACGGACACGGACATGCTCCCCTAAGGCCTCCCTAATCGCCTGGTAGTGCGGCATCAGAAAAAGATGAGACGTCTCATCGGCGCAGGCGATTGCCACCTCCGGCCGGGCCTCGCCCGAGAGCGTTGCCGCGTCCGCCGCCCCCGCGCGAAGGGCGCCGAGTCCGACGGCCACGGCGTCGCGAAAGCGCATGCCGGCCTCGGTCAAGCGCACACCCGTCCGGGAGCGCTTGAACAGCCGCGCGCCCAGCTCTGTCTCAAGGCGCGCCAAGTGGCGGCTGATCGCGGATTGCGAGGTGCAGAGATCCATCGCCGCCCGCGAGAAGTTGCCGTGATGTGCGGCGCTCTCGAAAGCGATCAAGGTGCTCGTGGATGGGATCGAATGGGGCCCGCGACCGCTCACGGTCGTGCCCACTTGCTCAGTCTGCATTGGCTTGACCGGGACCCGGTTCGAACGGCGCGGCGCAGTGACGGCCGCGGCGAAACAGTGCCCACCGGGAAACATGGCTCGAATGGCCGCCATCTGTGGGGCACCGGGCTTGCAGTGTCATGATGCATTGCCCGACGCGGTGTTCTTCGTCAGCGTCACGATGTTGCGTCCGTCCTGCCGCCGCCAGGGCACCCCGCCATCCATCATCTGACGCACGAGATAGATGCCGAGACCGCCTACGGCCCGATCCTCGAGCGCCGGGTCGACCGAAGAGGAGGACTGATGCACGGCCTGGCCTGTCATGGCCGCGCAATCGGCTCTCCGGCCGTACTGCGAGTGGTCGGAGACGGCCCCCTCGAAGGAGCCGGTTGCAGTCGGGCGATGATGCGGACGGGCGACCTGGGCGGCGGACCCCGGCCCCCTACCAGCCACCGCCAGAAGGAGCGCCTGGGATTCCTCATGACTCCCCCATGAACGTCGCGACGGCCGCCGAGCGTCCGAGCGCCATGCCGAAAACCAAGGCGACGAAGACGTGCTCATGACTCATCGGAGAAAAGGAGCCGCCCGCGAGTTCGACAGGGATCGCTTGACATGGTGCTCATCGGAGCGGGCGGCAGAGTCAGCCTGCAGACGAAGAGCCGCCCGACGCCTTCACAGGAGGCGTCGGCGCCGAGCGGAGGAACCAGCGGAGCCCGCACCGCCTTCAGGGTTGGAAACTGCGCAGCTCCGCTTCAAGGCTCCCTTGCTGAACAAGGCATCTGCGATCTGTTCCGGGGTGCCGTCGATGACGATCAGCTCCTCCATCTCTTCCCGGGTGGGCTCATGGTTCTCGTCATCGTACTTGTTATGGGCCTCGATCTTGGCACGTCGACCGGTCTTCAGTGAGTTCCTGTCCCCGCTTTGCGACGCGACCGCGGTGACACTACAACGCAAGAAGCTACATCATACCATTATATGCGTAAAGCATGTATTATACATGCTAATGTCACGTCGGACACATCTGGGAATCCCTCTGTCGGGTCGGCCGCTACGAGCTCCAACATCGCTGTTGAGCGCCGAGCTCCATTGCGGCATCCCAATGCAATGGTCCGGGACCCGGCGCGGAGCAGCTCCTCGAGTCCGGCGAATGGGCGGGCCTCCGAGTCTTCCTGGTTGTGCAAACGGCCGGGCGCCATGCGCTGGGCGCACCGACAGGAGACGCGACACGGCCGAGCGGTAGGTAAGACCCGAATAGCCGCTGAGGACGGTCGGCCACCCACTCCCGCCTACCACGGGGTCCGCTGTTCGATTGAGAGTACGCACCGAACCGCACACGGCACATGTAGGCTCCCGCATTCATAGAGACAAGACTGCGTTCGCTGCGCTCTCTAACCGGCACTTCGTCACCCTGATCGCCCACGAGCTCATGCGCACGCTCGGGCTGCATCACGTCTCGCCGAACTTCGAATCCCTCATGGAGGCAACCCGCGAGTTTTGCCGATCATGGCAAGGCTTCGGTTCGCGATAAGTGGAAGGAGAGGACGGCTACCCCATAGAGGTTAGCGGTTCGGGCAAGCAGGCAGCCATCGCGATGCCAATATTGCTGCTGTAGGCGGCTACCGCAGGCTGCGGTCCGGCTCCGGCAAGGCGCCGGCCGCGTCGATGACGCTGTCTGCGCTTCCTCCGCCCGCCGGGTCATGGCCGGGGCGGCTTCGAATCCGAACCGGTTCACCGGCGAGCAGTGCGCTACAGCATTCGCTCTCGGGACGACTCTGCGCATCCTGGCGGCGCGGCCGTCGAACAACGACAGCATATAGCAGCCGTTGGATATGATTGTATTGTGCTTTATTGCGGCACGTTGATGATTGTTTTATGACCGGCCGCTGTGAGCGCGCCAAGATGCGCGCCAGTCGATGAGGAGGCGACAGTGACCGCTCCGGACCCACCCAATCCCGAGGCGGAAGCACTAAGGCAGCGTATCTCCAGGCTGAGCGCGGCCGTCCTGCGCATCAGCTCGAGCCTTGACATGGCCACCGTCCTGCAAGAGGTCGTCGATAGCGCTCGCGCGCTCACCGGCGCTCGCCGCGGCGCCATCACTACCATCGACGGGTCGGGGCAGCTCCAGGATTTCGTCACCTCCGGCTTCACCCGCGAGGAGTATCGGGAGTTGAGCGGTTGGCCTGACGGGCAGCGGCTCTTCGAGCATCTGCGCGACCTTCCTGCGCCGCTTCGGCTGCGCGACTTTGACGCCCACGTCCGCTCGCTCGGGTTCTCCTCAGGGCTCATGCTGACGAAGGCCTTCCAGGGCATCCCGATGCGGCATCGGGGTGTGCACGTCGGCAACTTCTTCCTCGCCGGGAAGGAAGGCGCGCCGGAGTTCACCGCCGGGGACGAGGAGGTCCTGGTGCTGTTCGCCTCGCAGGCCGCGGCGGCGATCGGCAATGCGCGCACTCACCGGGCCGAGCAGCGGGCCCGGGCCGACCTTGAAGCGCTGGTCGAGACCTCGCCGGTTGGCGTCGTGGTCTTCGATGCCCGGACGGGCCGTGCGGTGTCGCTCAATCGCGAGGCGCGTCGCCTGATCGAGGGCCTGGGCTCTCCGGGCGCATCCCCGGAGGACCTGCTGAAGGTATTGGTCTGCCGCCGGGGCGACGGGCGCGAGGTCTCGCTGGCGGAGTTTCCGCTGGCGGGGCAGTTCAGCAGCGCCGAGGCGGTGCGCGCCGAGGAGATGGTGTTCTCGCTCCCGGACGGGCGCAGCATCGAGACGCTGGTCAACGCCACGCCCATCCGTGCCGACGGCGCGGTCGTCTCGGTGGTGGTCACCGTCCAGGATCTGGCGCAGCTTCGCGAGCTGGAGCGGCTGCGGATCGAGTTCCTGGGGATGGTGAGCCACGAGCTGCGCGCCCCGCTGAGCTCGATCAAGGGCTCGGCCACAACTGCGCTGCGCGCGTCGCGGGTGGTAGACCCGGCCGAGGCCCGGCAGTTCTTTCGCATCATCGACGAGCAGGCCGACCGCATGGACGGGCTGATCTGCGATCTGCTGGATGTGGGGCGCATCGAGGCGGGCACGCTGTCCGTCGATCCCGAGCCGTCCGATGTGGCCGTGCTGGTCGACCAGGCCCGGAACACGTTTCTGAGCGGCGGCGGCCGGCACGACGTGTCGATCGACCTGCCGCCAGACTTGCCTCGGGTTATGGCCGACCACCAGCGCGTCGTCCAGGTGCTGAACAACCTGTTCGCCAACGCGGCGCGGCAGGCTCCGGAATCATCCCCGATTGTGGTTGAGGCAGCGCACGAGGGCGTGCATGTCGCGGGCTCGGTCTGCGACGAGGGCCTGGGTGTGGCACCCGAGCTTCTACCTCAACTCTTCCGCAAGCATTCTGGACTCGTGGCTGGCGATCGGAAGCCCGGGACCGGGAGGACAGGGCTGGGCCTCGCCATCTGCAAGGGGCTGGTGGAGGCGCATGGAGGACGCATCCGGGCCGAGAGCGAAGGTATCGGCCAGGGCGCGCGGTTCACCTTCACGATCCCGGTGGCCGAGGAGACGGGCGGCGCCGAGACGGAGGTCATCGAAGACCGCGCCCGCGCGACGCGCACCGGGCGCGAGGCCACGCGTATACTGGTCGTGGACGACGATCCGCAGGCCTTGCGCCATGTCCGCGATGTCCTCGCTGCAGAGGGCTATGAGCCGATTGGGACCGGCGAGCCGGGGGAAGTCCCGGAACTCCTCAGGGCGAAGAGGCCGGCACTGGTCCTTCTCGACCTGATGCTGCCGGGGACCGACGGGATCGCGCTGATGGAGAGTCTGCCCGAGCTTGCCGCGCTGCCGGTGATATTCATCTCCGCCTACGGCCGGGACGACACCGTGGCCCGCGCCCTGGAGAGCGGCGCGGCCGACTACATCGTCAAGCCCTTCTCGCCGACCGAGCTGGCGGCGCGTGTGCGGGCAGCGCTGCGTGTACGGGCCGAGCCCGAGCTCTTCGTGGTGGGCGATCTCACCATCGACTACGGGCGGCGCAGGGTGAGTGTGGCCGGCCGCGACGTACCCTTGACGGCCATGGAGTTCGAGTTGCTGCGTCTTCTCTCGGCCAATGCCGGCTACCCCGTGACCTACGAGACCGTGCTGCGCCAGGTCTGGGCCGGGCGGGACTCCGGAGATGCCGGCGCAGTACGCGCCTTCGTGAAGAATCTACGCCGCAAGCTCGGCGACGAGGCGGAGGATCCCGCCTGGATATTCACCGAGCGCGGCGTGGGCTACCGCATGCCCCGGCCGGACCGGTTGTAAGGGACCCTGGCTCCGGAACCGGCACGAGCGGCTGGCGCCCGGTTGAAGGTAACGGGCCGCGGCCGCTCTCTCTTTCCTGCAGCGTTCGCCCGCACCGGGCGTTACCCTTCCGCGAGGCTTTTAGTTACCCACATCGTTGATGTGCAGGGTGGCACCGAGGGCGATGTCGCTCAATCGAGAGAGGCCGCGCCACATGACGATGTTGCCCGGCGGCGGGTCCTTGGCGCGTGCGAGATAGCCGCCAAGCCTGGCGATCTTGATGAGGTATCGCGAGAGTGTTCCGGCGGGA
>JAPOPO010000450.1 GCA_026712885.1 Rhodospirillales bacterium
AATCCTCGCCTTCCTTGAGCCTCTGGGCGCCGTCCCGGATCAGCGCTTCGTCCTGGGCATTGATCTGGATAACCGCGCGCCGCTCCGGCACGTCGAACTCGTCGATCCGCGCCTCGTATTCGGCATAGACATCCTCGTCGCTCAGCTCGATCTCCGAGACCATGTCCTGGGCGGTGAGCTGCACGAGCACCGCGCTGCGCCGCTCGGGCGCCATGAAGGATGCCGTGTTCGCCTCGTAGTAGGCCTGGATGTCGGTCGCTCCCGGCTCGGCAAGGCCAGCCATGCCGCGGGCGGGGATCAGCGCGAGTTGCGCGCTCCGCTCCTCGGCCCGGTAGCGGTGGACGGCGTCGATAAGCGATTCCGGAACCTTACGGTCGCCGCCGACGGCGTTCAAAATCTGGTCGCGGAGCAGGTCGATGCGAATCAGGTCCTCGTACTCGGCCCGGGTCATGTTGTTGCGCTCGAGAACGAGGTCGTAAAGCTCCGGGTCGAACCGGCCCTGCGCGTTGCTGAAGGCCGGCGAGTCCTCCAGCTCCTGCATCACGCTAACGTCCGCCGCCCGCAGCCCGAGCCTGGCCGCTTCGGCATCCAACAGGTATTCGCGAACGAGGAGGTTGAGCACCTGGCCCGTGAGCCCCGCCTGGTGGGCCTCGTCGCGGGTCAGGTCGGGGCGGCCGGAGCGTTCCCGCTCGCGCTGCAGGGCGCGCTGGAACTGGCGGTCGAACAGAACCGTGGGAACGTCGACCTCGCCGACGGTCGCGACCGCAGACCGGCTGCCGCCGGTGAACACGTCATTGATGCCCCAGGCCCCGAAGCTCAGCGCCAGGACGATGATGACGGCACGGCTCGCCCACGACTTGGTGGCCTGGCGCATGGATTGCAGCATGACGGAACCCGCCCGGTGGTGGAGGCGCGCCCGAGCCAGCGCGGGGCGCGCGTTGCGCCGGATAATAGGAGCGGCCATGCACACCGGGCAACACGCAACCTGTCGCTCCGTTCACGATCCCGCGACTTCGCCGGCCCGCCCTCTGCGCCTAGCCCGAGGTCGCAGGCCGTGATAGAGCAGGGTGGTTTCGCCCGCCGCCCGTGCTTACGTGCAGGGGACGAGGCACGAACCCCCACAAACACCCGCGAACACCGCGCACGCCTATGCCGCCCCGACCGCTCTTCGTGGCCAACTGGAAGATGAACGGCCTCCATGCCGACGGGATCGCGCGTGCCAGCGCGCTCGCGAGCCACGCTGCGACGGCCGATTGCGGCGGCGATATCGTCGTTTGCCCGCCGGCGACGCTGCTCTTCGCGCTCCGGGCCGTGTTTGCGGGCTCGGAGATCGCGCTCAGCGGACAGGATTGCCACGCCGCTGCGGAGGGCGCCCACACCGGCGACGTGAGCGCGCCGATGCTCGCCGATGCAGGTTGCACCCACGTTGTCGTCGGCCACTCCGAGCGCCGCGCCAGCCACGGCGAGGACGACGAGACGGTGGCGGCCAAGGCGGCGGCGGCCCATGCGGCGGAGCTTGCGGTGATTGTCTGCGTGGGCGAGAGTGCGGCCGAGCGTAATGCCGGGCGCGCGCTTGCCGTGATCGGCCGCCCGGTCGAGGGCTCGCTGCCCGCGAGCGCCACGTCCGACAACACCGCGATCGCCTACGAACCGGTCTGGGCCATCGGCAGCGGCCGCACGCCGGGCCCGGCCGATATCGAGGCGGCGCACGCGGAGGTGCGGGCCGGCTGGGAACGTCGATTTTCGGGAGGCGGCGCGGCGCTCCGCGTGCTATATGGCGGCTCCGTCA
>JAPOPO010000552.1 GCA_026712885.1 Rhodospirillales bacterium
GCAGCGGACACAGCACCCGGCAGCTCGTCGCCGAGCGTAAGTTTTGCGTTCGCCGATCCGTCGTTTTTCGAGGCAAGGCTCGCAGCTCGCCCCGCCCTCTACCGGAGCAATGAGGCCGCAACGGATACAGCGTCCACGGTCCCTGCGAATCTGCCGGCGCCGCCGGGTCCGCCGCCGCGCGCTTCTGCGTTTGACGTCCGGATTGTTGCCGCCGTATGCAATCCCCGCAACTCGGGCCGCCGCGTATCGGTCACGATCGTACCGGCGTTGCCGCTCAGCGCAAGACGCGCAGAGCGAGCGGCTTGGCTCGGGTTCGGACCGGCCGCATTTGGGGCAAAGTCCCCGTTCAAGCCGTTGGGCTGTCCTGCGCCGATAGCGCCTGCGCTCGGCGGCGCGGGCCCTTTCCGGGTCCTTGTGGCGAGGAATGCCGGCGGCGCGACGTCTGGCTGCCCGGGCACGATCCGCGACGCGTTTCTTCTCAGCGCAATTCTCACAGGTGGCGCGTCCGGGTGCGGGCGGCCTCGCCCCGCACCTCGGACACAGTCCTTGGGCAGCACGCTGGGCGACTCGTTTTCGGTGACGCTCGCGGTCAAGCGCTCGTCGTTTGTCGGGGGCCTTGATGGGCATGGCTTGTCCAGGCTGCGTTGGCGGAAACGGCGGGGAAGAACGGCCGGCGCCCGGCCGGCGCGTCGTATTGGTACCGCGCCGATCAGCGGCCCGGTCTTCGGCCGCGGAACAGGCCCGAGGCCAAGTCCCCGTAGTAGGCGACGCCGGAGTCTCTTTCGTTCAGGGCGGTGCAAACGACGATCTCGTTCCTCGCCGGGCGCATCGCCTTCACGGTGCGCAGCGAGGCGGTGACGGGACCGGCCGTGCGCCGGGCATGGGGATGCGCGGACACGGGTTCGGCGCGCCGAATCCGGCCGTCGGCGCGGGTCCGAAACCGCTCCACGGCGTAGCGGCCCTGCCCCTCTGCAAGCCCCTGGCCGAAGTAGTGGGTGACAAAGGTCGCTGACTGGGCGGATGTGCCGGTGAACCTGTTCATCGATCCTCCCTCGCTACGGTAATCGGACAGCCGGCCGGGTCGCTCCCCAGACACCGGCCCCCGTCCCGGCCACGGCCAATCTCGCCCTCTTCGTGGGCCAAATGGGTTCGGCGGGTGCCGGGACGTCTGGACGTCTCATTCGCCTTGATCCGGCGATTCAGAGAAAGCGTGGCCATCGGCCTCGCCATGCCAGGATTCCCGCGCCGGCGATGATCGTTCGTCGTCGATAGTCGAGCCCGGGCCGTGGACCGGGCGGGTGTGCGGCAATTGGAATACGGAGCCACGCAACGGGGCGCAACGCAGTGCAATCCGAACTCGCAACTTGCCAGTGTTGCCGGCCAGTGCCCCAATATTGGCTGTCGCCGTGTTGACGCCGGACGCGTTCATCGCCAAGTGGCGAAGGTCCGGGTTGAAGGAGCGCTCAGCGGCTCAGGAGCACTTCATCGACCTGTGTCGCCTGCTCGGCGAGCCGACGCCCGCCGAAGCCGACCCGACGGGCGAGTGGTACTGCTTCGAGCGCGGCGCGCGCAAGGACACCGGCGGCGACGGCTGGGCCGACGTGTGGAAGCGCGGCTGCTTCGCCTGGGAGTACAAGGGGCGGCGCGCCGATCTGGACGCGGCGTTCAACCAGTTGCGCCAGTACGCGTTGGCGCTTGAGAAC
>JAPOPO010000554.1 GCA_026712885.1 Rhodospirillales bacterium
ACCTCGACGAGTTCGTCTTTCGCTTCAACAGACGAAAAACCCGAAACGCCGCCTTCCGCTCCCTCTTCGCCCTCGCCCTCAAAGCCAAGCCAATGACCTACAACATGCTGATCAAACCGGAACTAGGTGTATAAGCGGTTACATCAAAATCACTTTGGTTTCGAAGTCCTCGACGTAGTAGCTCAGGCAGTCAGCGACGTTCACATCCGACTCGTTTCCCGTGGTCGCCCAAAGCCTGACGCCAAGGTACCGTAAGCGTGCCTCCGCGTAGGTGACGCTGCCATAAGCCCCGCTTTGACTGACAATGCTGACAGGCCCCAACTCTGGCGGCAGATTCATCATCGACACGCCGAAGGTGATGATCATGTTGTGATCGAAGGCGGCGATTCCCATGCAGTTCGGGCCGACGATCCGCATTCCGGCATCGTCCGCAATCCGCCGCATTTCGCGCTGCGTCACGCGACCTTCATCGCCGGTTTCGGCAAACCCTGAACTGAATATGACGACTGCCTTGACGCCTTTTTCTGCGCATTCGCAGATTGCCGGCAACACGGCAGTTGCGGGCAGGACAATCAACGCCAAATCTACCTCGCCCCTGACGTCTAGGATCGACTTGTAGGCTCGCAAACCTTGAACTTCTGAACGGTTCGGATTGATCGGATAAATGGGACCGTCAAACTCATAGTGCTTGAGGTATCTGAGTGGTCGACCCCCGATCTTGTTCTCGTCTGAGGAAGCCCCCAAGATCGCCACCGATCTCGGTCGAAACACCGCCTCCAAGGAAGTCCGGCTCACTGCCCACCCCGCGCATAGAGCCAACCTCTACACAAGGGTCGGCGCCCGAATTTAGCTGCGGCTCCCTGCTTTCGTGTGATGAGCATCCACGTCATTCGGGTTCGGTTTCGGCAATCCACCCTAAGGCCTAACCGGAAAGCTTGTCGGCCCCTTGAGGAGAGGCAGCAGCGGCTGGACGCGGGCGATCCAGTCGCAGAGCGCCGGGCGGGTCTCGCGCGGGTCGATGAGGTCGTGGAAGGAAAAACTCTCCGCGCGCGGCACCGGCGACTGCCGCTCCAGCATCTCCTCCTCGAGCCGCTCGCGCTCGGCGATGGGATCGTCGGCCTTGGCGATCTGGCGGCCGAAGGCCACCGCCACGCCGCCTTCGACCGGGAGCGCGCCCATCTCGGCGGACGGCTAGGCGACGACGAACCCGTCCGGGCCGAAATGCGCCGCCACGGCGACGCCATGCGCCTTGCGCACGATCACCGACGCCCAGGGCACCACGGAACTTGCCGCTGCGAGAACGGCGGCGGTGCCGAAGCGGATCGTGCCGGCCTTCTCCGCCTCCGTCCCGATCATGAAGCCGGGTTCGTCCACCAGGCTCACGATCGGCAGGTGGAATGTGTCGCAGAGCTCGATGAAGCGGCGCGTCTTCTGCGAGCCCGCCGCAGTCATCGCGCCGGCCAGGTGCCAACAGTCGTTGGCGAGCACGCCGACCGGCTGGCCCGCTAGCCGGGCGAGGCCGGTGATCGTGCCCTGGCCGTAGAGCCGGCCGATCTCGAAGAACGAGCCCTCGTCCAGCACCAGCGCAATCACACGCCGCATGTCATAGAGCTTGCGCCGGTTGCGCGGCACGATCTCGATGAGCTCTTCGGCGCGCCGGTCAGCCGGGTCGTCGGCCGCAACGCAGGGCGGGAGCTCCCAGACGTTGGGCGGCAGGTAGCTCAGAAACCGGCGAATCTCGGCGAAGGCCGCAGGCTCGTCCGCCACCAGATTATCGACGACGCCGTTCCTGGCATGCACCTCGGGGCCGCCGAGCGCCTCCTTGCTCGGGCGACGGCCGAGCGCGCGCGCGACCACGGCGGGGCCCGCGACAAGAACCTGCGACGCCTCGGTCATCACCGAAAAGTGCGAGGCCACCAGGCGCGCTGCAGGCAGGCCCGCGACCGCGCCGAGTGCCGCCGAGGCGACCGGAACGGTGGCCATGGCGCGCGCCACGGAGGCGAAGCGCGGCGCGGCATTGACCGGTGATCCCACCGCCGCCGAGCCGGACCCGGCGACGCTGCCGCCCGCGCCCTGGTGCAGGCGCACCAAGGGCACGCGATAGGTGCAGGCAAGCTCCTCCGCATAGACGCTCTTGCGCAGGCCCGCCACGTTGGGCGAGCCGCCCCGAAGGGTGAAGTCCTCGCCGCCGATCACGCAGCGGCGCCCATCGACCGTGCCGAAGCCGAGCACGAAGTTGGCCGGGGAGAAATCGGTGAGCCGCCCTTCGTCGTCGCGGGTGGCATCGCCGGAGGCGCCGCCCAGCTCCTGAAAGGAGCCGCCATCGAGCATGGCGTCGATCCGTTCGCGGATCGTGAGGAGGCCCCTGGCGTGCTGGCGGGAGACACCTTCCTCTCCGCCCTGCGCCTGCGCGAGCGCGCGCTTCTGCGCAAGCTCGTCGGCCTCCTTCTCCCAACTCATAGGGGAACCATGCGACGACGCCGTTTGCCGTAGTCGGGTGGTTCCAGCACTCGTGCTCTCCTCTCCACGCCGTATCGCGGGATCTTCGAGATTGTGACGGGGTGACCCCTTAGAGGAGCTAAGACGCGCCTTGCCCGGGCTCAGTGGCGTTCACGAGCGCGGCCATATTC
>JAPOPO010000556.1 GCA_026712885.1 Rhodospirillales bacterium
CCTGTCCTCGCTGGGCCGGTCGCAGCGTAGTCGCGGCGCCGCGTCCGATCCCGGGCCGGCGGCGGACAAGGCCCCGGCGCCGCTGGCGGCCACTGTTTGCCTCCTGGGCTCTCGGCGGTCAGGTGGCGCCGGGGCCGGCCTCCAAAGGCCGGAGACATGGGCCGCGCCCGCTGCCCCGCTCAAACGTTGCCTCCCAGCAGATGAGCGTTGATCTGGTCGAGCTGCTTGTCGAGGCCGGCCATCACCTTGTCCATGCCATCGAGGGTCGCGCGGAGCGCCGCGATCTCTCCCTGCACGGCCGTGACCGAGCGGCCGAGGGCGGCGAACTCGCGGGCATCGGGAAGCGAGTCGAGCGAGGTGGAAAGCTTGATCAGGCCGCGCTCGACCGTCTCCATGCGCGCGCCCAGGGTGCCCACGCCGGTGTCGCGCCGCTCCAGATCGCCGAGGCTCTTGCTGGTGACGGCGCTGGCGGATTCGAGCCGGCGCACGCGCACGAAGAGGCCGACGCAAGCGGCAACGATGGCGCTCACCACGCCGCGCGCCACCCAGGTCTCGAGGTCGCTCATCGACCGGCCACCCCGCCCTCGCGCGAACGCCGCTTCTCGATCTGGCGGGCCCCGAACCACCACAGCACTGCGGCGGTGAAGAGGTAGAGCACGGTCTCCACGACGCGGGGCCGGAGGCTTACGGCCGCGAGGTCCGAGGCGGCCAGCAGGAAGTAGATCGCGCCGACGAGCCCGAAGAGGCTCCAGGTGAGCGCCGGCCGCGTGAGTCCTCGCACCACGTCGACGAGCTGCATCGCCCAGCCCTCGCCGGGGCGGGACCAGCGCCGGGCGGCCTCCCGGTAAGACGCCTCCATGGCCTCCCACTCGGCCGTCTCGCGCGCGGCCTGGGCCTCGATGGCGGCGTGGGCGGCGGCACCCTCGGCCTCGGCCTTGGCGAGCTCGATGTCGAGGCGGCGCAGGTCCAGCTCCTGGGCGTGCCGCTGGCGCGACTGGAAGAAGTCGACCACGGCCGAGAGCGCCGTGCCGAGCAGTCCGGTCGCGCCGCCGGTGAGCACCGAGATGCCGAGGTTGAAGAGCGTTTCAAGCATGGTTCACCTCCCACGCGCCTACCGGCGCGACAATATTTGCGCGCCTGCCGGCGCGATTTCTTCCCGCGCGCCTGCCGGCGTGACGTTCTTTCGCGCGCCTGTGGGCGCGACTATCTCCAGTTCGAAGGGCCGGCCCGCGGCCCAGTCCATGAGCCGACGCAGGGCCGTGCGCGAGGCGAGCACCGCCGCCTGCCGGCGCCCGCCCGCGGCCATCCGCCCCCGGCGCAGACCGGGGAGCAGGCAGCCCTGGGTGTGGGTATGCCAGCCGCGCTCGACGTCGCCGCCGAGATTGCCGGCATGGAAGAGGATGTGGCTGCGGCCCGGCACCTGCGTCACCAGCAGGCAGCGCCGATGGCGCGGCGAGAGATGCGGCACTACCTCGTAGAGCCCGGCGGGGATGCAGGAGCGGTTGCGCCGATTGCCGCGCCAGGGCGGCTCCATGATCCAGGTGGGCGAGAGGCCGGGGCCGCTCAGGACACCGAGGGTGCCCTGGTCGGTCTCATGTTCACGCCGGAGGATCGCCCGTTGCATGGGGCGATCTTGGCGGGGCGCGTCCGGCCCGTGCACCGCACCATGGTCCGGTCTCTAACGGCGTCGCTCGCGTCGTGGTGAGGTCAGTCGACCAGCCACTTCACGCGCCAGAATGCGATCGCGTCCAGAGCCAGACTTGGGCCGATTACGTCGGGCGTGGCGCCGACCGTCACATGACGCTGAGGGGCCGTCGAGAGCGCACCCGTGCCCTCCCAGGGCAGGGGGCCCTGCCAGACGATCTTGTCCTTGATCGCATAAAGGGCGCAGTCGGGGCGGACAGCGGGATGGGCCCTGGCGAGTGCCTCACGGCAGCGCTCCAGCGCCCGGTACTTGTAGTGGACGTCTCTGACCCCCCGGGCGAATGCATGGTCGAGAACGTGGCAGCCCAAGGTGCCGCAGTAGACGTACCAACCGCCCTGCCCGTTGCGATCGAGCGCGAGCACGGCGTAGCCGCCGGGCCGCGCATGGCGCAGATAGTCGCCCCACCACACCGTGAACCAGGCGGGCGCTCTCTCGTGCAGCGCGGCGGCGGTCGCTGCGGTGGCGCGAATCTTGTGGCCCTCGACGTGGGTGGGCGGAGTACACGCCGCAAGCGTGGCAGCCGCCAAAGCGACGATTAGAGCCGCGCGGAGCATCACTCGAAGGTGCGGGAGGCCCAGCGTACTTCGCCGATGACCTCCGCCTCCCGCGGCCAGGGCACCGGCTGCCAGGACGGGTGATCGCTGGCGAGGAACCACTGCCGGCCGCGCCGCTCCAACCGCTTCACCACCAGCCCCTCGTCGGTGGTGACCACGAAGATGCGCCCGGCGCGGCGGCGGGTGCGGTCGCGGTCCACCAGGATCTTGGAACCGGCGGGCAGCGTCGGCTCCATCGACTCGCCCCGCACCGAAATCACCATGCAGCGGGTCGGGTCGATGCCGTGGCCATCGAGCCAGTCGCGGCGGAACCAGACCGGGCCCTTGACCGGCGCCTCGTCGAGATTGACCGCGCCGCCGCCTGCCGCCGCAGCGACCTCGCGCGTCCCCACCGAGCGCGCACCGGGCGGCACGCCGTTCTCGTTCGCCGCCGCGACCGGCCGAGCGTCCGAGCCGGCAAAGCCCTCCGCGGGAAGCGCGCGCAGCTCTGCGGGAATTGGATCGCCGCCGGCGTCCGTGACGAGCCGCACCAGCGCCCGGACCGGCCCCTCCAGGCTGAAGATCGGCACCGCCGACTGAGCTGCCGGCGTTGCCCGGCCCCATGTGGAGGTGCCCCGCTCGAACTGCGCCTCCGCGCCTGCAGCGCAGGCCGCACCGTCCTCGCCGTCCTCGCCGTCCTCGCCGTCTGTGCGCAGATCGGCAGAGGGTCCGATCGAGAGCGTGAGCCCCAGAGCGGCGCAGATCTCGGCCGCGCGGTCCACCGACGGTGCCTGCCGGCGGGTCGGATCCAGAATCCCCCGCAGTGTCCAGGGCCGAAGACCGTGGGCAGCCTCGAAGCGCCGCGCGCCCACGCCTGCCGCTGCAAGCGCCTCGCGCACGGCACGACGGATCTGTGCGCTTGGTCGGGTCGATTCGTTCATGTGCACAATATAGCACAAACGATCGTGCATGAAAGTGCTTGAAACTGGTATGCGTGATCATGCATATATGCGCGATGGTGCACAGTGACCGTTTGCTCGTTACCCTCATCCACGCCTTCGCGGACGCCCGCGGCCTCTCCGTCTCCTACGCCTCCCGCCTCCTGACCGGCAGCGGCGACACGGTGGACCGCGTCACCGCCGGCGCGAGCATCACCGCGCGCCGTGCCGAGACCATCCTCCGCCGCGCCTCGCAGACCTGGCCCGCCGACCGCGCCTGGCCCGCAGACATTCCCCGCCCCGCGCCCGCGAGCGACGACGACCCGATAGGGGACAGAGGCGACATCCGCCCAAGAGAACCAAGAAACACGATCGGGAGAGCCCCATGACCGCATCAACCGTGCCGCCGCCAGCATCTATGGACGACATCGTCGCCCTCGCCCGGACCTTCGCCGCCGCGCGGGTGACGACGGAGGCGCTGGCAGACGAGATCAAGGCGCATCAGCGCAAGGCTTTGGCCGGCCGGCTCCGTGCGCTTCGCAACCGCATCGCCGAGCAGGCGGCATCCGAAGAGGCGCTCCGTACCTCGATCCTGGCCCGGCCGGATCTCTTCTTCAGCCCGCGCACGATCACGGTGGACGGCATCAGGTTCGGGCTCCGCAAGCAGCCGGGCACCATCTCGGTGGCCGATGAGGGGCAGACGATCCGGCGACTGCGCGCGCGCTTTCCCGACCGGGCCGAGGCGCTGATTCGCGTCAAGGAGACGCTCGACCGCAGCGCGCTCCGCAAGCTCCCGGCGGGCGAGCTCGCGCAGCTCGGCATCACCATCGAGAAGGCGACGGACGACGTCGTCATCGCTGCGGCTTCGAGCGATCTCGACCGCGTGGTCGCCGCCCTGCTGGACGACCACGCACCGGCGGAGGCCGCATGAAGGTGGGACGCCTGCGCAGCATGCGGCGGGAGCGGACTCGGCCGGCGGCAGTGCCAGGCGCCCGCGCCCGCGCCGAGCGGCTCTGGCAGGAGACCGTCGCCCAGCCTCGCGAGCCTGCGGCAGACGATTCGAACGGATCGACCTCGGACCACCTCCCCCTGTCCCCCTCCCCCCAAAGGTCGAAAGGGGGACGTGGTGGCACCGCCCGTGCTCCTTCTCCTTCCCCCGGTGCAGGTGAGGAAGAAAAGGATGTCGCCGCCTGCTCCCCCTCTCTTCCCTTCGGGGAGGGGAGGGCCGGGGTGAGGAGGGGGGCTGCGATTTCGAGAGCTCCGGGCCAACCAGGAGAAAGCGCGACCGAGCGCGCTTCCCTCCCGAGCGGGCCGGCGACGGGGAAGCTGCGGGCGCTCTGGAACAGCGCGTACGACCTGGGGCTGATCCACGACCGCTCGGACGCGGCGCTCGGCGCCTGGCTCCATCGGCTGGCGCACCTCGACGGGGGTGCCGCCACCGCACCAGCCGGTCTCGACCGGCCCATCCAGGCACTCAAGGCCTGGCTTGCGCGAGCCGCCGGGGTGGACTGGCGGCCGCATCTCTCCCTCGGGCAGGACGGACGGGTGCGGGAGAGGCGCCGCCCGCGGGCGCGCGTGCTGGAGGCACAATGGCGCCTGCTCCACCGCCGGGGCCGGGTGCGGATCGGGAGCGAGGCAGCGCTCGGCGCCTACGCCGCCCGCTACACGGACCTCGGCCGGGCGGAATCCCACCTGGCGCTCAACGATGCCCAGACCGATGCCCTGATTAGACATCTCGGCAAGCGAATCCGCGCGGCGAGCGCGCGCCATGACTGACTCCGCGCCTCTTCCCGGCGTGCTGGAGGAGATTGCGGACGTCGCAGGCAGACCGACCGCCATCACGATGGCGCTGGCCTGGGGCGGGCGCGAGGTCCATATCCCGAAGCCGCGCCATCTCGCGCGCCACCCCGACCACCCCCTCGCCCGCCTGCTGGAGGCCGAGGGCACCGCGCTGCGGGTCTCGAACTATCTCGGCGGCTGCAGCGTCTACCTGCCCCGGGCGCGCCGCGCCTGCGCCGTGCACCTCGCCCGCGCCGGCGCAACCCCCGGCCAGATCGCGGCGCGGCTCTCCCTCTCCCCCAGCGCGGCCCGCCGCTACATCAGAGGCGTGCCGTAGATGGTCCCCAGAGCGCGTCCGTCTCCGATGGACGCGCCACAGGACGGCTACCGTGAGCGACAAATTGCTAGAGCGGTTCCGCGTGAGACGGAAACGCTTTAGCTAGCGCCCTGCGCATGAGTGCTATGCTCGGAGGACAGCCCGTCCGGCGTTGCACATTAGTCGCGTCATAACCACATCTCGGTCAGCGGCGCAGCGCCCGAATTCCCGCGTGGGAGCGGGCCGCGCGCCAGCGATCGGTCCATCGAGCGGCAGCCACCGCAGCCCGGTTAGAAGAGGAACGTCGTCATGTCCCAGACATTGCACCCCACGAAGATCGACATTGCCGACAACACGCGTGCCGCGATGGTCGGTCTGCTCAACGCGCGCCTGGCCGACGCGGTGGACCTCGCCACCCAGATGAAGCAGGCGCACTGGAACGTGAAAGGCCCCTCCTTCATCGCCCTGCACGAGCTCTTCGACGCCATGCACGTGGCGGTTCAGGGACATGTCGACAACCTGGCGGAGCGCATCACGGTGCTGGGCGGCACCGCGCGGGGAACCGCCGCCCTGGCTGCGGCGGATTCGGACCTCCCCGCCTATCCGCTCGAGATCACCGCGGGTGCCGACCACGTGGAGGCCGTGAGCGCCGCACTCGCGACCTTCGGCAAGGGCATCCGCGCCGCCATCGCCGAAGCCGGCGAGGCCGGCGACGCCGACACCGAAGACCTCTTCGTCGAGGTCTCCCGCGACATCGACAAAAACCTCTGGCTGGTCGAGGCGCACGCCCAAGCGCAGCATTAGACCGCGTTGCTCCGGGGCACCGGTCACGCCAAGCGCCTCGGGCAAGAGTACGAGCGTGGTATCTGGTGGAGGCCGCCTAGAATCGCGACGTCAGGCGGAAGCCGATGCCAAGCTCCGGCGGAATGCCCTGCTCGGTGGCGGTTTCGCGCCGCCGCGCCTCGAGGGCGAGCTCCAGCGATCCCCCGTCCGGCGCGTCGCCGTCGCGTGCCAGCCGCCAGCCCAGGCTGTAGTCGCGCGCGGTGCTGGACAGGCCGACGGCGATCTCGGGCGTTGCGGTGAAGCGGTCTCCGAAGGCCCCGAAGCCGTAGCCGAAGCGCGCCTCCAACCGCCGGTGATGCAACCCGTTGCCGTTGTCGTTCGCCGCCAGCCCCGCCAGTGCCGTGCGGCCCGGTAGCGGGCCGGTGCCGCCATGCGCCGGGGCGCCCACGGTTTGGGTCAGGCTCAGCCGCGGCCCACGCTCGCCCGTCACCGGGTCCCAGGTGAAGGAGCCGGACAGACCGCGATCATGGAAACCGTCGGCTTCGTGGGACAGCAGCCTGCGCCCGCGCAGCTCCGCGCCCAGCCCTCGCTCGGGGTCGGTCCAGGCGATCCCGGCGCCTATATCGGCGCCGAATCCGGTCTCCGCGTCGCCGCCGTCGTGGCGCAGCCCGATCTCCATGCTCGGTGTCAGCACCGAACCGTCGGTGAGCAGGAAAGGCCGCGATCCTTCCAGCCCGAGCCTGAGCCGCGTGACCTCGGCCTCGGCAGCCGCCAGGTTGCCGCCTGGCCCGGAGACCGCGTCCGACGCGGCGCGCACGATCAAGGCGTCCGTCTTCACCGCCAGGGTGAGGCCGTCCCCGCCACCGTCGAGCGCGACGCCGCGCAGGCCGGCCGCCGCCATCATGAGGTCGAGGTCGGTCCCGATCGCCTCGGCGCGGGCGCCGTCCTCCGCGCGCGGCTCCAGTGTCAGGCTGCCGTCGCCATAGCCCGTCACGCCCCACACCGAGAGCCGCTCGCCCAGCGCATAGCGCGTCCAGGGCCATACCCCCGTCAGTGTCGAGGTCATCGTGCCGGCGCCCTCCCCCCGATAGCCGCCGTCGCCCCTGCTACGCGAGACGACCAGCCCGGTCGTCCAGCGCCCGCGCGTCCAGTCCGCCCCCAGCAGGCCGCTCGCCACCTCGCCGTCGACCGCTACATCGCCCCCCGCCTCCGCGCCGGCAGCGTCCCGGCCCGCGAAGCGCGTCACCGCACCCCGGCCCCAGATCGAGACGATGCCGCTGCCCTGCGTCTGCCCGGTCAGCGAGAACGACG
>JAPOPO010000073.1 GCA_026712885.1 Rhodospirillales bacterium
AGTTCGGCATGTCCGACGAGCTCGGGCCGCTCAGCTACAGCGAGAACGAGCAGGAAGTCTTCCTCGGCCACTCGATCACGCAGCAGAAGAACGTCTCCGAGCAGACCGCGCACAAGATCGACCTCGAGGTCCGAAAGATCATCGACGAGGCGTACGGGCATGCGCGGGGAATTCTCTCCGACAACCTGGAATCGCTGCATCAGATCGCGAACGCGCTGCTCGAATACGAATCCCTCAACGGCGAGGAGATTTCGGCAGTCCTCAAGGGCGAATCGATCGTGCGGAAGGACGACGACGAGCCTGTGGTGACGCAGGGGCGTCGCGGTACGGTGCCTTCCTCCAGCCGGCGCAAGGGCAAGACGCCGCCCGATCTCGAACCCCATCCGCAACCAGGTTCCTAGTGGCGCCTGAGCCGTCATGCCGGCGGCGGTACCTCTGACACAGACCGAGAGCGAAGACGCCGAAGGCGCGTTGGCAGAGCCGCGCGTGCGCAGCGTCTACCTGCGGCCCTGCAACCCGGTTCCCGGAGAGACCCTGGCATTCGATCTGGTGGATGTGCTGTTTCGGGGCATGCCTGCTCGTCGTCGCGTACGACTGCAGCACGCCGTGCTTGCCCGCTGGGCCGAGAGGAACGCACCGGTCGCGGCCGACGAAATTGCACACCTCAGCTCGCGCTTGGCTCTCCCCCGCGGCCCGATCTGCGGGCTCACGCTCGACCGGCCGCGCCTGATGGGCGTCCTCAACGTGACCCCGGACAGCTTCTCCGACGGCGGCGATTTCGCCGCCGAGGACGACGCGATCTCGCACGGCCGCGCCATGGCCGCAGCCGGTGCCGATATCGTCGACGTGGGCGGCGAATCGACCCGGCCCGGCTCTCGCGCGCCGAACGAGGCGGAAGAGATGCGCCGGGTGATCCCGGTGATTCACGCCCTCGCTGGCGACGGCCTTCTGGTCTCTGTCGACACCCGCCGCGCTACGGTGATGGAGGCCGCGCTTGCCGCGGGCGCGCGGATCGTGAACGACATGAGCGCCCTCCGCCATGACCCGGAAGCGCGCGCAGTCATCGCCCGGAACAAAGCGTGGGTCGTTCTCGCCCACATGCAGGGAACGCCGGAGACCATGCAGCGAGAGCCCCGCTACGACGACGCGAGCCTCGATGTGTTCGATGCAATTGCGGCACATGTCAGCGCGGCCGAGGCTGCGGGAATCCAGCGCGGCAAGATCATCGTCGACCCGGGCATCGGCTTTGGCAAGACAGCCCGCCACAATCTGGAAATCCTGCGCGACCTTGCGCTGTTCCACGGCCTAGGCTGTCCGCTGCTCGTCGGCGCATCGCGCAAGAGCTTCGTCGGCCGGCTCAGCGCCGGCGAGCCGCCCAAGCAACGGTTCCCCGGCTCCCTGGCGGCGGGGCTGCACGCGCTCGGCGAAGGCGCCCACATCCTGCGGGTTCATGACGTCACCGAAACTCGCCAGGCGCTCGCGATGTGGCGCGGCATTCGCGATCCGGAGGCGGCTGTGGCGGAGGTGCCCCGATGAGCCGCGCTGGCGGGAACAGCACTAACGAAGCGTCACGCACCTTGTTCGGAACCGACGGCATTCGCGGCATCGCCAACCAAGAGCCGATGACCGCCGAGACCGCGATAAGGGTCGGCGCAGCCGCCGGAAGCCTCTTCGTGCGCGGCGACCACAGGCACCGGGTCGTCATCGGCAAGGACACGCGGCTCTCCGGCTACCTCTTCGAGCCGGCGCTGACGGCTGGCTTCATTTCTGTGGGCATGGACGTGATTCTGGTGGGTCCCATGCCGACGCCCGCCGTGGCAATGCTGACCCGCGCGCTCCGGGCCGATCTCGGCGTGATGATTTCCGCCTCCCACAACCTCTTCGCCGACAACGGCATCAAGCTGTTCGGGCCGGACGGCTACAAGCTTTCCGACGAGATGGAGGCGCGCATCGAGGCAACTGTCGATACCGGCGCGCACGGGCTGGCGGCGCCGAATGCGCTTGGGCGGGCGCGCCGCCTCGACGACGCCGAGGGCCGCTACATCGAGTTCGTCAAGAACAGCTTTCCACGGCCGCTCGGGCTCGAAGGCAGGCGTATCGCGATCGACTGCGCCCATGGGGCCGCTTACAAGGTGGCCCCAACCGTTCTATGGGAGCTGGGTGCCGAGGTGATCACCATCGGCGCCGAGCCCGACGGCTTCAACATCAACCAGGGTTGCGGCTCGACCGACACGGCCGCACTTGCCCGCACCGTGGTCGAACGCGGCGCGGATATCGGGATCGCGCTGGACGGGGACGCCGATCGGGTCGTGATCTGTGACGAGACTGGTGCGGCCATCGACGGCGATTACATTCTGGCGCTGATTGCGTCGAGCTGGGCGGACGCGGGGCGGCTTCGCGGCGGCGGCGTGGTCGCGACCGTCATGTCCAATCTGGGCCTGGAGCGCTACCTTGAGGGGATCGGCCTCACCCTGGAGCGCACCCGCGTCGGCGATCGATATGTCGTCGAACACATGCGCGAGCGCGGGTGCAACCTGGGCGGCGAGCAGTCCGGCCATATCGTCATGAGCGACTATGCGACGACGGGCGATGGCTTGATGGCCTCGCTCCAGACCTTGGCGGCGCTCGCGGCGATGGGGCGTCGCGCGAGCGACGTGACTCGCCTCTTCGAGCCTGTCCCCCAGCTACTCCGCAACGTCCGAGTCGCCGACACCGGCGTGCTTGAAAGCGCGGAGGCCAAAGCGGCGATTGCGGACGGCCACGTGCGGCTCGGGAAGCGCGGCCGCCTGGTGATTCGCGCGTCCGGCACTGAGCCCGTCATTCGCGTGATGGCCGAAGGCGACGATGAAGCGCTGGTTATGGCGGTGGTCGGGGACGTCGCCGAAGCGGTGATCGCGGCGGCCGATGTAGACAACGCAGGGGAGCGCACCGGCGCGTCCGCGCAATGAAGGGCCGGGTGCTGATCGTCGCCGGCTCCGATTCGGGCGGCGGCGCTGGCATCCAGGCCGACATCAAGACCGTGACCGCGCTCGGCGGCTACGCGGCGACAGCGATCACCGCGCTCACCGCCCAGGACACGAACACCGTTCACGGCGTCCATCCGGTGCCGGCGGATTTCGTCGCCGAGCAGATGCGCGTCGTGCTGGCCGATATCGGCGCCGACTGCATCAAGACCGGGATGATCCACAGCGCGCCGATCATCGAGGCAGTCGCCGCTGCTGCGGCCCGGCACGGCGAAGGCGTTCCCCTGGTGGTCGATCCCGTCCTCGTGGCCAAGGGCGGGGCCTCGCTGCTGGAGGACTCGGCCATGCGCGCGCTCGAGACCACGCTCATCGGCCAGGCCGACCTCGTGACGCCCAATATTCCGGAGGCGGAGCGATTGACCGGACTAACCATAGCCAAGGTGGACGACATGGCCCGTGCAGCCGAACGCATTCATGAACTCGGCCCCAAGGCAGTCTTGGTGAAGGGCGGCCACCTCGAGTCGGACGCGATCACGGACTTGCTGAGTCACGCCGGCGGGATCGAACGCTTCCACGCACAGAGGATCGAGAGCCGCCACACTCACGGCACCGGCTGCACTCTGGCCTCCGCCATCGCCACGGGCATCGCGCAGGGCATGGCACTGGTCGACGCCGTCGCGCGGGCTCGGCGTTATCTCAGGGCGGCGATCGAGGCGGCGCCGGGCCTGGGCGCCGGCCACGGCCCAGTCAATCACGGGGTGACGGTGACGCCCACGACATAGACGCCGCGAGCAAGCGCAACTATCGGGTGGCCGGGCGCTTTCGCGCTCCCTAGATTGGCGGTTCAGGAGGGCCGCCATGACATCCACATCCTCGGAAATCGCACAGAACGCGTGCGACTACGCCCGCATCGAAGCCGCAATTCTCTATCTGGAGGAGCACTTCCGCGATCAACCGAGGCTCGATGACGTGGCGCGGAATGTCGGCCTCAGCCCCCATCATTTCCAGCGCATGTTCCGCCGCTGGGCGGGCATCTCGCCCAAGCGTTTCGGCCAGTTCCTGACGCTGGACTACGCCAAGGCGCAGCTCGAAGCCTCCGCTTCGGTCCTCAATGCCGCCTATGACGCCGGCCTCTCCGGCCCCTCTCGGCTGCATGACCTCTTCGTCACCTACGAGGCGATGAGCCCCGGCGCCTTCAAGCAGGGCGGCGACGGCGTGGATATCTCATACGGCGTGCACCCAAGCCCCTTCGGCTCTTGCTTTGTCGGACAGACCGAACGGGGCATCTGCGCCCTCGGCTTCGCCGACGACAGGAGCGATGCCTCAGCCGTCCGCGCTGAGTTCGTTCGTCGCTGGCCAGCGGCGCGCTTCCGCGAAGATCAGGCCGCAACCGAACCCGTCGTCGCGCGCATTTTCGACGGCCGGCAGGCGGCGGGAGCTGAACCGCTTCGGCTCGCGCTTTGCGGCACCAACTTCCAGCTCAAGGTGTGGGAGGCGCTGCTACGCATCCCGCCCGGACGCATCACTTCGTACCACGCGCTGGCCCAGGCCTTGGGACTGCCGCGCTCGGCCCGCGCGGTGGGCGGCGCCGTCGCCGCCAACCCGGTCTCGTATCTGATCCCCTGCCACCGGGTGATCCGGCGCTCGGGCCGCATCTCGAATTACGAGTGGGGGCAGTCCCGCAAGCGCGTCATGCTGGGTTGGGAGGCGGCGCGCTTCGGATCGGACGATCCGGACGCCGGGCAGGATCAGGCGCTTCCCGCCTGAGCCTCGCGGATGAGGGCGCGGAGCTTGCTGGGCGGCAGCGGCAGGCTGTCGATGGTGACGCCCAGGGGCTTGAGCGCGTCCTCGATGGCGGCCGCGATCGCCGGCGGGCCGCCCATGCGCCCGCCTTCGCCGCCGCCCTTCACACCGTACTCGGTGAAGGGGGACGGGGTCTCGACATGGCCGACGACGATATCGACCGGCGACTCCTTGATCGTCGGAATCAGGTAATCGGTCCAGAGCGCGGTGGTCAGCTGGCCGGCCTCGTCGTAGCTGAACTCCTCGAAAAGCGCCGTCCCGATGCCGTTCACCGTGCCGCCCCTGATGTGCCCCTCCAGCGTCATCGGGTTCACCATCGTGCCGCAGTCGTGCACGGCCGCGTAATGGAGGAAATGCACCTGCCCGGTCTCGATATCCACCTCGACCACCGGGATATGACAGCTGTGGCCCATGATCGGGTAGAAGATTCCCATGTGCCGCTCGTCGGGGTCGGGGAGCGTCGTCACCGGGTGGTCGTAGACGTAGGTCGCGTCGAGCCCGCTGGTGAGGTCGAGGTCGTCCGGCATGCTGAGCCGGTAGTAGTGTGCCTTGTCGGCCAGCTCGGCGATGCTCATCTTCATGTCGGGCACGCCTTTGACCTGCACCGCGCCGTCCTGAAGCGTGAGATCGCGGACATCAGTCTCCATCAGATGGGCGGCGATTCGGAGCAGCTTCTCGCGGATCTTGCCGGCCGCGCCGACGATGGCACCGGTCACCATAACCGTGAAGCGGCTGCCGCCCGGCCCGGTCGAGTTGAGGCCCTGGTCGGTGTCCGAATAGGTGATCTCGATATCCGAAGGGTCGATGGTGAGCTGCTCGGCCAGCACCTGGGCCGCCACCGTCTCCGGGCTGTTGCCCCAGAAGGGCGAGTGCAGGGTGACGAAGGCCTTGCCGGTGGGGTCGATCTTGACCGAAACCCCGTCCGGGGAGCTGGTCCACTCGACGCCGGGCTCCAGGTTCCACAACCAGACCTCGGTGGCGCTGAAGACGCCCCGCTCCTGACAGGTGGCGACGCCGATGCCGATGTAGCGGCCCTCCTTGCGCGCCTCGGCCTGCTTCGCCCGCCAGCCGTCCACGTCG
>JAPOPO010000069.1 GCA_026712885.1 Rhodospirillales bacterium
AGGGTCGGCGTCCGGTACTCCGCCATGCGCTCGAGCCAGCCCAGCGACACGTCGTCGATGCAGCCCGAGATGATAAAGTCCACATTCTCGACTTCGTTGAGATACTCGTAGGCCCGGATGCCCTCCTGCACGTCCTCGCGCGTATCGGCCATGACCAGCTCGATCATGCGCCCGCCGAGCACGCCGCCATTCGCATTGATCTCCTCGATCGCGATCTCGGTGCCCCGGATCGTGCTCTTGCCGGTATCGGTATCGAACGAGCCGATATAGCCCACCTTGATGGGGTCGGCAGCGGGCGCTGCCGTGGTAAGCGACCAGACGGCCACCGCTGCCGCGGCGACTCCGATCAGCACGTGACGGATTCTCATGACCACCCTCCCATTCCTGTTATTGGCTTCGCGCGCGTAACACTCTAGAGCGGTTCCCGAGCGAGGAAAACCGCGCCCGCCGCAAGCCACCGATGCGTTTCGTGCATCCCTCAAGCGCGGCCCTCTTGCCGGAGTACTTTGCAAATCGAACCGGTGGATGGGACAAGGGCGCCCGATGACGATTCCAATGGTTCCCGGCCTGTCCGCACTCGCGGCGGATTATGACGGCTACATCCTCGATGTCTGGGGCGTGATGCACCAGGGCGGTCCGGCCTACCCCGAGGCGGTCGCCTGCGTGCGTCGCCTGCGCGCGGCCGGCAAGCGGATTGTGTTCCTCTCCAACGCGCCTCGGCTGGCTCATCAGGTCGAAGCTGTGCTCAACGGCAAGGGAGTCGATGCGGCACTTTACGATGCCGTGGTCGCCTCCGGCGATGCCACGCGGCAGGCCCTCGCCGACCGCTCGCACTCCGCTGCCGACGGGCTCGGCACTCGCTACCACTTGCTCGGGCCGCCCTGGTCCGACGACGTGATCGACGGTCTGGGCTATGCCCCTGCCGCCAACATCGCCGAGGCGGAATTTCTGTTGGGCATCGGCCTCGACGACGGTTGCAACACGGTGGAAGCCCACGAGCCGGTGCTGCAAGCCGCCGCCGCCCGCAATTTGCCCATGATTTGCGTCAATCCAGACCTTATCGTGATCCGCCTTGGCGTGCAGGAACCCTGCGCCGGCGCGCTCGCCGCCCGCTACGAGGAGCTCGGCGGCCGTGTGCGCTACTTCGGCAAGCCCTACCCGGACGTATACGATCTGACGCTGGCCAAGCTCGGTCTCCCGCCCGCCCGCGTGCTCGCGGTCGGCGACGGCCTCGCCACCGATATCGCGGGCGCCAACGCCGTCGGCCTGGACTCGCTCCTGATCACCGGCGGGCTCCTCGCCGACACCCTCGACCTCGCGCCGAGAGAATCGCCGAGCGCCCGCGCCTTGGAGGAGGCCTGTCGGGCGGCGGGTGTGTGGCCTAGCGCCGCACTGGCTACATTCAATTGGTAATAGCACCCTCAAGTTAATGTTATTGGCGCGCGCCCGGCACGCGCCCAATAGTCAAATTCATGAGCACCATCATGCCAACGGCCGCCGCGATGCCTCCTGTACGACCGCAGGTCGCGGTGGTGGCCGTGGCCGGGCTGCTGATCGCCGCCGGTATCGTCGGACTCGCCGTCACGGTGGACGGCAGGCTGGCGGCGCTGCTGGTCGTGGGCGGGCTTGCGGGCCTGGCCCTCCACCACGCGCTCTTCGGCTTCTCCGCCTCGACCCGGCGCTTTCTCCTGGAGCGCCGCGGCGTGGGCGTGCGCGCGCAGCTCCTGATGATCGGTCTCGCAAGCATCGCTTTCGTGCCGCTGCTCGCCGGAGGCAGCGCGTTCGGCCAGGGGCTCGGCGGCGCACTCGCACCGATCGGGGTCTCGGTCGCGCTCGGCGCCTTCCTGTTCGGCATCGGCATGCAGCTCGGCGGCGGTTGCGCCTCCGGCACTCTCAGCGGTGCCGGCGCCGGAAGCCTCCGCATGGCGATCACGCTCGGCGCCTTCATCGCAGGCTCGGTGATCGGCACGGCGCACCTGCCCTGGTGGCTCGGCCAGCCGCGCCTCCCCGCGCTCTCGATCCCTGAAACGCTTGGCTGGCCGGCGGGCCTCGCAGTTCAGCTTGCCGCCATCGGCCTGCTCGTGTTGGGCGCACTCTACCTGGAGCGGCGGCGCCACGGCGGCCATGAGCCCCTCGTCTGGGGCGCCGGCGGTGACTGGCGCGAGCGGCTGCTGCATGGCGGCTGGCCGCTCGCCTGGGGCGCGCTTGCCCTGGCTCTTCTCAACCTCGCAACGCTGCTTATCGCGGGCCATCCGTGGAGCGTCACCTGGGGCTTCGCGCTCTGGGGCGCCTCGCTGGCGGATGCCCTGGGCTTCGGCATCGCCGAGTGGACCTTCTGGCAATGGCCGGGCCCGGCACGAAAGCTCGCCGCCGGTGTCGAGCAGGACACGGTCTCCGTGATGAACGTGGGCCTGATCCTGGGGGCACTACTCGGCGCCGCGCTCGCCGGCCGCTTCGCCGCCCGGGGCCGGCTCACCATCGGCGCGGTGGCGAGCGCGGTGATTGGCGGCCTGCTGCTCGGCTACGGCGCGCGGCTGGCCTTCGGCTGCAACATCGGTGCCCTCTTCAGCGGCATCGCCTCGGGCAGCGTCCACGGCTGGCTCTGGCTTCTCGCCGCCCTCCCTGGCGCGGCGCTCGGCGCGCGTCTGCGCCCCCTGTTCGGTCTCGATCGCGCTGCGGCACCGGCCGCAGAAGGAGTTCGCGCATGACCACGACTGTAAGCACCTCCCCCGACACCCCCCTGCTCCAGCGCTTGCGCAAGGCGTTGCCACGCCTCCTGCTGCTGGCCGTGGTCGTGACGGGCATCGTCGTCGCGGTGCTGAATCGGGACAGCCTCGATTCGGCCGCTCTCGAGGCCTGGATCACCGGCTTCGGCCCCTGGGCTCCGGTGGTCTTCTTCTTCGCCTACGTGATCGCCACGGTGCTCTTCCTGCCGGGCCTGCTGTTCACGCTTGCGGCGGGCGCACTATTCGGCCCCTATCTCGGCACGCTCATCGCGCTGATCGGCGCAACCTTGGGCGCAACCATCGCCTTCCTCATCGCGCGCTATGTGCTGGCCGACTGGATCGCCGCGCGCACGCCGGCGCGGGTGCAGCGGGTGATCGAGGGCGTCGAGGACGAAGGCTGGCGCTTCGTCGCCATGACCCGGCTGATCCCCTTCATTCCTTTCAACGCGCTCAACTACGCGCTGGGGCTCACGCGCATCCGTCTTCTGGCATACATGGCAGCGTCGGTCGTGTTCATGGCGCCAGGTGCTGCGGCCTACGCCTATCTCGGCCATGCCGGGCGCTCGCTCGCGACCGGCGACGGCGACCTGGTTCAGAACGCCCTGCTCGGCCTTGCCGTGCTCGGCCTGATCGGCTTCATGCCTCGCCTGATCAAGCGCTTTGTCAAGGGCCGGAAGACAGCTCGGGAGCAAGCGGAACAGGCCGAGCCTGCGGCGGATAGAGCAGACGAAGCGCGGCCAGAATCGCCGTAAACACCACCATCGCGCCCACCTGATGCGCCGCGCCGAGCGGCACCGGAACGAAGGTAAGCAAGGTGGCGATCCCGAGAACGAACTGGCCAAGCATCGCTATAGCCGCCGCGTGAAGCGCGACCCGGGCCGGCGTTGGCCCCAGCCAGCGCAGCGCGGCGGCCCAGAGCAAAATCACGACCAGCGCGGTGAGCATTGCCAGCAGGCGGTGGTCGAGCTGCACCAGCGGCACGTTCTCGAAGAAGTTCCGCCACAGCGGCTCGATCAGGAAGATGTCCTGCGGCACGATGGCATCGGCCATCAGCGGGAAGGTGTTGTAGGCGAGGCCCGCGTCGTTGCCGGCCACGAAGGCGCCCGAGATGATCGTGACGAAGACCAGCGCGGTGGCCGACCACACGGCGCCGCGCCATCGCCCCGCCTGCCCGACGCGCTCGACCGTGCCCTCCATCAGGAGACCGAGCGCCACCCAGATCAGACAACCGTAGATCGCCACGGCGAGGCCGAGATGAGCCGCGAGCCGGTAGGGGCTGACATCGGGGCGATCCACCAACCCGCTCTGCACCATGTACCAACCGAGCAGCCCCTGGAGCCCGCCGAGAATCCCGATGGCGAGCACCTTCAGCGCCAGCGTCCGGTCGAAGGCGCGCCGGAACAGGAACCAGAGGAAGGGCAGCGCAAAGGCGATACCGACGATGCGCCCGAGCAGCCGGTGTGCGTACTCCAGCCAGAAGATGTCTTTGAACTCCCCGAGGGACATGCCCCGGTTGATTTCCTGATACTCGGGGAAGCGCTGGTAATCGGCGAAGAGCGCCTGCCACGCCTCCTCTCCGAAAGGCGGCAGCACGCCCACCAGCGGCCGCCAGTCCACGATCGAGAGCCCGGCGTGGTGCAGGCGCGTGATC
>JAPOPO010000236.1 GCA_026712885.1 Rhodospirillales bacterium
CCGCGGGCACGCCCGTGACCGTGGTGTTTCTCGAAGGCGCCTGGCTCGACGGGCGACCGGGCATCGACGGAGGGAATCAGGGATGAGCGTGAGCAGGAAGGAATGGTTCGAGGGAATCGCCGCGCTGCGGTGCGCGCTCGTGCTGGCGCTGGGCGCACCGCTGCTGGGCGGATGCGCGGCCAGCCACGTGGGCAACGCCTGGCAGTGCCCGTTGGTACAGGGCCAGCCCTGCGTCAGCGTGGCCGACGCCGATCCCGCGGGTGCTGGCGCACGGCAGACCGGCGCACGGGAGGGGGATGCCGGGGCCGGGCCGGACAAGGCAGACATGAGCGTACCGGTCTCGGAAACGCCCCTGTACCGGACCGCGGCGGCGGTCGAAGCCCCAGCCGACGACACGAGCGCACAGCCGTCCCGTATGGGATGCCGCGCCGGCTGCCGTCCGTTCGCATGGCTGAGGCGGCTCGGCAGGCACGGAACCGTGGCACCGTCGGACGCGGGTGTTGGCGAGGCCGATACCGATATCGGGGAGCCGGGCGAAGCGCTGGAAATGCGGCACACCGAGACATCGACCGTGCAGGATCCGAAAGTGGACGACCTGAGAACGCCCGAAGTGATCGGACGGATCTGGATCGCGCCCTACGTCGACGCCCACGGCGTCTATCACGAGGCGAGCTGGGTGCGCGTGGTGTTCGAGGCCGCGGGATGGAAACTTCCGTGATCGCGCGGCTCATGGACATCTTCGAAGGCCCGGACTCCATGGCGCCGTGGACCCCGCCGCCGTGCCCCGAAGCGCTGCACGAGCTGCTGCCGTGGCGTGCTTGGGACGAGGGATCGGAACTGTATATCAACGAGTCCAGTCACGGCTTCGCGCTGGAACTGCCGCCGTTCGCCGGGATCGACGCCGAGACGCTCGGCGCCCTGGCCGGCGTGCTCGCCGATGCCGCCCCTGAGCGCTGCACAATCCAGGTCATCCACTGGGCGAGCCCGAGGTTCGGCGCGCCCCTGTCGGCCTGGGCCGCTGCGCGGCGGCAACCGGCTGCGCCGGGCAGATCGGGTGTGCGCCAGCCCGAATCTGCGGTGCGCCAGCACGGACTGTTGTCGGTCATGGCCGAGCGTCGCGAGCGGCTGTTCGGCCACGCCGGCTGGAGCCCGCTGCATCCTGGGGGTCCGCCGTTCACCTGCGCGGACTACCGCGTGTTCGTCACCGCGAGCCTGGCGGGGCATCCAGGGCCTGCCTCGGAGACGGCGCTCGGCGCCTTTCGACGGGCGCTCGAAGGCACGCTCGCCTCGGCCGGCGCACACGCGCGGCGGCTCCAGCCCGACGCGCTGTTGTCGCTGGCGGTGGAACTCATCGCACCTGCGGTGGGCAAACAGGGCGCGGCGGCAAACGAATCGCTGCTGCGCCCGCAGCGGCGCTGGTCGCCCAGGGATCCGCTGCACAACCAGTGCGCCTCCCCGGGCCGGGCGATGACCGTGACGCCGGAGGGGCTCGCGTTTCACGACCCCGACGGCGCCGATGTCGAGGTGCGCGTGCTGACCGCGCTTGCCTTTCCTGAGGTGTGGCCGGGATGGCGCGGCAACGCGCTGATCGGGGATTTCCACCGCGACTTCCTGCAACCGGGCTGCCCGGTCCTGACCTGCCTCATCGTCATGACCGGCGACACCGCGGACGGAGAGAAGGCTTTCCTGAAATCCGCGCGCGCGACCCAGCAGGCTGGCACGGGGATCTCCCGCTACCTGCCCGGGCTGCCGGAAAAGGCCCGGGACTGGCGCTTCGTCACCGAGCGGCTCAAGGACGGAGAGCGCCTGGTCAAGGCGTGTTACTTCGCGGCTGTCTATGCCCCCGCGGAAGCGGTCGACGAGGCCGAACAGGCGGTCCGGGCCATCTACCACGGCCAGGGGTGGCGGCTGGCGTCGGAACGGTACGTGCAATTGCCGTCCTGGCTTGCGTGCCTGCCGATGCTCCCGGCCGGGGGGCTGGACGCGGATCTCGCGCGCATGGGGCGCATGAAGCCCCGGCTCAGCGCCTCGGCCGTGAACCTTTCTCCGGTGCACGGGGAGTGGCGGGGACAGCCGCTGGACCCGGAGAACCCGCCGGTGCTGCTGCTGCTCGGCAGACGGGGCCAGCCCGCGGGCTGCTCGCCGTTCGCCAACGACGCGGGCAACTACAACGTGGCCGTGACCGGCAAGTCCGGTTCGGGCAAGTCGGTGCTC
>JAPOPO010000072.1 GCA_026712885.1 Rhodospirillales bacterium
AGAGTAACGACCCGCGCGTCTCGTGGGCCTACGAGGGCATCGGCTACGACGAGAAGATCGGCAACTTCGGCCTCGTCGGCGGCGGTGCTGCAGGCACCGAGCTCGACATCGTCGACACCCTGCTCGGCTCGCCGCCGCACACACTGATCACCGCGACCTCGGCGGGTCGGCATACCGAGGGCGATCTGCTGGTGATGGAGGACTTCGGCTTCAACCAGCAGGGCCTCGACGGCACCCAGCATCCGCGCGTGCGCTCGGACATCGCCTATCACGAGACGCCCAACGGCGGCGGGTGCTTCGCGTTCAGCTCGATCGCCTTCTGCGGGTCGCTGCCGTGGAACAACGGCGATCCCGAGAAGAACAACATCTCGCGGCTGGTGAAGAATGTGCTCGACCGCTTCTCGCAGGACGGCCCGCTGCCGCCGCCGCCGCGTGGCGCGATCAAGCATCGTGGCCGCGCCGATTACGATCCGCCGCTCAACAAGAAGCGGAAATAGCGGCTCCCCCCACGCACAGCCGCGGGAGGGGGGGCGGCCCCCCCCCCCCGCGCAGCGCAATCAAGCATCGTGCCCGCCCCGATCCCGCCCCGCCGCTCAACAAGAAGCGGAAGTAGCGGCTCGCCGCAGGCACGGACGGGGCGGGTGGTGCGCCCGCCCCAATCCGGCGCGGCCGAGGGTCTTGTCCGATGACGATGCGGCCCGATCTCGACTATGTGGACGAGGGCGTCGATCTTCAGGATCCCGCCCTCTACAAGCCGTCGCGCGGGCGCTTCGGCAAGGCCAGCATCCTCACGCCCATCGCTTATCGCTCCAAGGTCTTCGCCGACCTGGAGGACGAGAAGATCTGGACCCGGAGCTGGATCTGCATCGGCTCGCACCGCGATATTCCCAATGTCGGCGACCTGCTGCCCTATACCGTCGGCAACCACGGCGTCCACGTGCAGCGGGGCAACGACGGGCTGACCGGGCGCTACAACTTCGCGCAGCATGGCGGCTGCCGCTTCGTGCCGGCGCAGTGCCAGACCGGCTCCAAGACCAGGTGCTCGTACACCTCCTGCGGCTACAGCCGCGATCGCGGGGTGATCGCGGCCGACGAGCTCGGCGACAACACGCCGACCATGCGCCAGTATCTCGGCGACCGGCCCGAGCGGCTGCTGCCGGTGACGGTGGGGAGCGAGGGGCCGTTCCTCTTCGTCAATCTCGATCCCGAAGCCGCGCCGCTTGCCGACCGGCTCAATGGTGCCGCCGATGCCCTCGCCCTCGACGATGCTGCGGCGTGGGAGAATGCCGAGAGTTTCCGGGTAGAGTGCGACGCCAACTGGAAACTCCTCGGTCGCGCGCTGCTCCGCTCACTTGCGCCCGAGGCCAAGCCCGCGAAGAAGGGCGCCGCTGACGCCATCGTGCTCCGAGCGGGCGCCGATTTCTCGGGCGCGCCCGCCACGGTCTTCTGGCTGTTGCCCAACCTGATCCTGCTGCGTGCGGAAGACCATGTGGTGAGCATCGTGCTCCAGCCCACCGCTCTGGAGGAGACGCTGGCTCGGGTCAGGGTAAGCGCGGAACGGCCGATAGATCCTCCACACGCAGACGCATTGCGTGCCGCCCTCGACGAGGCCGGCAATACCGCGGCGGGCCTGCAGGGGGAGCTGGCACGGTTCGGGACCCCGTCCAGGCCGAAGACGCGCCTCGACGCGCTCCCGCTCGAAGAGGACCGTGCCGCCCATCTGCTCCAGGCCTACGTGATCGGGCGGGTGCTGAAGCGCCACGAGGTCCACTGGTCAGGCCCGCTGTACGCGGCCGCCGTGCGCTGATGGTCTTCAGCGTCCAGCAGATCAAGTACGAGATCCTCGCCTACATCAAGGAGTTCGGCGGGGACTTCGGCGACTACTACGTCGGGATCGCGGCGGACCCGAAGAAGACCCTGCGCGAGGTCCACAAGGTGGACGAGGCCGCCGACCCCTGGCTCTACAAGCAGGCGCTCACCTTCTACGCCGCGCAGACGGTTCAGGACTACTTCCTGCGCCGGCTCAAGGCCGACGGCGAGCC
>JAPOPO010000558.1 GCA_026712885.1 Rhodospirillales bacterium
GCGCAGAGCTGGCGCGAGGCGGAGATGCTCGCCTGCGCGCGGCTCCGGCTGCTCACCGCCGAGGGCGCGTTCGACGCGGCCCGGGAGCTCGCGGCGGCGCTGCAAACGGCTGCGGCGGAGCGCGGCGCGGTGCGCATGGGGATGCGGGGCCTGGCGCTCTCGGCGGTGCTGGAGCACCGGGCCGGCGAGGACGGCCGGGCCCGGGGGCATGTGGCGGGGGATCTGCGGCTGGACGGGCAAACGGACTACGCGTGGCCGCTCGCGCGCGAGCGCGGCGCCGTCGTCCCCCTGCTCGAGGACATCGCCGGCGACCGGAAGGCGGATGCCGCCGTGCGCGCGGCGGCGGGCGGGCTGCGCGACGCCATGGCCGACGGCGCGGAGGCGGCGCAGGCGCGGCCGCTGAACGGCGGCGAGATGGAGGTGCTGGCGCTTCTGGAAGGGCGCAGCGACCGGGAGATCGGCGAGGCGCTGAAGCTGAGCCATGACGGGGTGCGGTCGCGCCTGCGCCGGATCTTCGCGGCGCTCGGCGCGCGCGGGCGCCACGATGCGGTGCACCGCGCCCGGGCGCAGGGGCTGCTGCCGCCGGCGGACGACGCGCCTCCGAGCGGGTCCTGACCCGCGCCCGCTCTCGCGCGGCGACGCCCGGCTTGCGGGCCGACCCCGTGCCGCCGCGGGGACGCCTTGCCATCGGAGGACATATCGAAGGCCGGCCGGCGCCATGAGAGGGGTGCGGACGGCGCTTTTGTCGACACCAATTCGGTGTTTAACAACATACCGCCAAGACCAGTTCGGTGTTTTCTAAGTCATTGACCAGACACCATTAAATCGGATTTTTCACCATACCAATCAGGATTTGAATCTGGCATCTTTCGCGTTCTGGACAGTCTTGTCGAGGGTGCCGGGTCATGAAAGCGTTCACCTCCGCCAGCATGCTTCGCGCTCGCGCGCGCGGCGCCACGATGCGCTTGACTTCGCCGGGGTTCTTCCGCGATACAATTAGGCCCAGCGGCCCAGCGGCCCAGCGGCCTCCCCTATACCCGGATTCTCAAGGCTTCCCGCGCGCGAGGCGGGGCAATGAGGGGCCGGCTTGCGGTCCTCGCGGCCGCCGCTCTCGCGCTGACCGCCGGGCTGGCGGCGCTCCTTCCGGCCGCACCGGCCGAGGCCCAGACCGCACAGACCGTTCAGGTGGGCTCGTCGCTCATCCCGAGCGGCGTTAACGCGGGCGACAGCTTCCGGCTGCTGTTCGTCACCTCCACCACGCGGAACGCGCAATCCACGAACATCGCCGACTACAACAGCTTCGTGCAGGCGCGGGCGAACGCCAACACCGCCCTGCGGCCCTTCAAGGACGAGTTCCGCGCGCTGATTTCCACCGCCACCGTCGACGCGCGGGACAACACCGGCACCGCGCCCGCGGGCAGCAGCTATACCGCGGGCGAAGGCGTGCCCATCTACTGGCTGGGCGGGGCGAAGGTCGCCGACGACTATGCCGACCTGTACGACGGAAGCTGGGACTCCCGTTCCGGGAAGACCGAGACCGGGGGCAGCTATGGGTTCGGGGTTTGGACGGGCTCGAACGCCGACGGAACAGCGCATGCTTTGTACCCAGCTGGGGCCGACAACGTCCTAGCTGGGACTTTGGCCAGTGCTGGAAAGGCGCTTAATGTTACCTGGAGACTCAACAGCTTAAACGCCCGCCTCTACGCCCTCTCCCCGGTCATCACCGTCGTTGCCGTCCCGGTGACGAAGCTGCCGCCGGCGCCGGAGGGGTTGAGGACGTGGGTGGCCAACCCGACCAGGATTGTGGTGAGCTGGCAGGGGATGACGGGCATAACGCCGTCTGGGCAGTCGCCGGTGACCGGCTACAAGCTCGACGTGTCGACGGACGGCGGCGCGACCTGGACGCAGGCGGCCCACAAGATGAGGGCGACCGCCGCGGTGTACACCGACACCGTGACGCCGGGGACGACGCGGCACTACCGGGTGCGGGCGACGAGCGCGCTGGGCGACGGCCCGTGGTCGGATACGGTCTCGGCGACCACCCCGGCGGCGGGGGCGCCGGCGGCGCCCACGGGCTTGGACTGGACCCCGGGCGACGCCAGCATGGTGCTGACGTGGGAGGATCCGGGGAACGCCGCGATCACCGGGTGGGAGGTCCGGTACCGGCGGGAAGACGGCTCGACCTGGAGCGCGTGGACGGCGATCGCGGGCAGCGGCAAGGACACCACCGGGCACACGGTGACGGGGCTTGAGAACGGGGTCCGCTACCGGTTCGAGCTGCGGGCGGTGGCGGGCGCGGCGAAGGGCCCGTCGACGCCGATCATAGGCACGCCGGCCCCCATTCAGATCGGGCTCGAGGCGGTCGTCGACATCGGCAGCGTGACGCTGATCTGGGACGCGCAGAAGAACCCGGCCATCGTCGGCTGGGAGTACCGGCAACACCTGGACCGGCAAAACGTGGGCGGCATGTGGAGCGGCTGGATGCCGATCGCGGGCAGCGCCGCCGGAACCTCTTCGCACACGGTGCGGGGGCTGGCGCCGGTCGCTTACATCTTCGAGGTGCGGCCGGTTCATGCCGGGGGCGCGAAGGGCAGGCCGTCCGCGCGGGTCACGGCAACGCCGCTGCGTGCGCCGGCGAGCCCGCCGGAGACGGTGACCGGGCTCGAGGCGGCGCCGGGCAACGCCCGGGTGACGCTGACGTGGGACCGCCCGCCGCGCTACTTCTACGACAGGGGGACGAGAATCAAACGCTGGGAGTACCGCTCCGCGTCCGGCGGGGGCTGGAGCGATTGGCAGGCGATGGATGTCGGCGACGTGTGGCGTCAGCCGTACCGGATCGGCTACACGGTGGCGGGGCTTGCCAACGGGACGGCGCACCACTTCCAGGTGCGCGCGGTGAACAAGAGCAGCACGAACGGGGCGGGCTCCGACGTGGCGACGGCGACGCCGTCGGAGTCGATACCGGCGCTGAAGGTGACGCCGGGCACGGACCGGCTGACGGTGTCGTGGGCGGGCGCGGCGCGGCCGGGCTGCGGCGGGGGCGGGCGAGCCGGCGGGAGACGGTGACCGGGCTGGAGGCGGCGCCGGGCAACGCCCGGGTGACGCTGACGTGGGACCGCCCGCCGCGCTACTTCTACGACAGGGGGACGA
>JAPOPO010000127.1 GCA_026712885.1 Rhodospirillales bacterium
CAGGACCGAGACCGGCGGATAGTAGGTCCCATCCGCCATGTCGTCTCGATCAACCGCCCCACCAGTAGATCCAGATGAACAGGAACAGCCACACCACGTCGACGAAGTGCCAGTACCATGCCGCGGCTTCCAGCCCGATGTGCTGGTCCGGCTTGAACTGCTTCTTCAGCGCCCGGTAGAGGCAGACTGCCAGGAATATGGCGCCGACGGTGACGTGGAAGCCGTGGAAGCCTGTCGCCATGTAGAAGGTGGAGGGGTAGATGCCGTCGCGGAAGCCGAACGCCGCGTGAGCGTACTCGTAGCCCTGGACGCCGATGAAGGCGACGCCGAGCGCCACGGTGAGCGCGAGCCCGTAAACCAGTTGCTGCTGGTTGCCGTGGCGGAGCGCGTGATGCGCCCAGGTCACGGTGGCGCCGGAGGTCAGCAGCAGCAGCGTGTTCACGAAGGGAAGCCGCCACGCGGGGATGGTCTCGACCCCCGGCGGTGGCCACGCATTGGCGATGACGTCGGGCGGCATGATTGCGGCGTTGAAGAACGCCCAGAAGAACGCCGCGAAGAACATCACTTCGGATGCGATGAAGAGCACCATGCCGAAGCGGAGCCCGCGCTGAACCACTTGCGTGTGCTCGTTCTCGACCAGCGCTTCGCGGATCACGTCGCGCCACCAGAAGTACATGGTGAACAGCACCACGATCCCGCCGATGGTCATCAGCCAGATCTGACCGGTGTGCATGAAGATGACCACGCCGCCGAGCCCCAGTCCGCCGCCGCCCAAGGCGCCGATGACCGGCCACGGGCTCGGCCTCACCATGTGGTACTCGTGGTTCGCGGTCCCGTGTGCGCTATCCGCCATAACTAAGCTCGCTCCCTGGTCTGCGGCCCGCCGCTTCGGGGCGTGGGTCGCCGGCCGTATCGTCCGTCAGCACGGCTTCCGTCACGCCCTCTCCGCGTGCGAAGAACGTGTAGGACAAGGTGATCGTGGTCACGTCGTCGAGCCTGCGATCCTCGACGATGTCGGGATCGACGAAGAAGGACACCGGAAAGTCGGCGCGCTCGCCCGGCGCCAGCGTCTGCTCCTCGAAGCAGAAGCACTCGATCTTGTTGAAGTAGGCGCCGGCCTTCACCGGCGTCACGTTGAAGGTCGAGGTGCCGATGAGCGCCCGGTCCGATTGGTTGACGGCGTTGTAGACCGCCATCGCCATCTCGCCGACGCGCACCTTGATCTCGCGCTGCTCGGGCTTGAAGTACCACGGCAGGTCGCGCGCGGTGTCCGCGTTAAAGCGGACGGTGACGACGCGCTCGCCGATCTCCACAGGCACCTCCTCGGCCACCTGGGTGGTGCCGCCGAAGCCGGTGACCTGGCAGAAGAGCCTGTAGAGTGGCACCGCGCCGAAGGAGAGCCCCACCATGCCGCAGACCACGCCGCCCAGGATCAGCGCAGTCGCCGCGCGGCGCCGGCTGGCGCGCTTGCCTGGGGCGCCGGGCATGTCGGTTGCCATGCTACTCGCCCCCCATCCTGACGATCGTGATGAGGTAGAACAGGATCGCGAGAGCGAGCAGCGCGCCGCCGAGGGCGAAGTTGCGAATCTTGCGCCGGCGCTCGCTGTCCCGGTCTTTCACCGCACCGTCCCTCATGGCACGACCGGAACCGGCCACGCGTGGTCCGCGAGCAGGAGCGCGAAGAGCGCGAAGAGGTAGATGATCGACGCGCCGAAGAGCCGCTTCGCTGCGGCCGGGCTGTGGTCAACGAGGACGCGGAAGGCGCCGGCCGCAAGCAGGCTGCCGGCCACCAGCGCGCCGATGCCGTAGACCGCGCCGGCAGCTCCGGTTGCGCAGGGCGCCAGGCTCACGGGCACGAGGAGCAGTGTGTAGGCCAAGATCTGCCGCCGGGTGCTGCGATCGCCCGCAACAACCGGCAGCATCGGTACGTTTGCGGCTTCGTAGTCCGACGAGCGAACCAGCGCCAGCGCCCAGAAATGCGGCGGGGTCCAGAGGAAGATGATCCCGAAGAGCGCGACCGCGGTAAGGTCGATCCCGCCGGTGACCGCCGCCCAGCCGATCATCGGCGGGAAGGCGCCGGCTGCACCGCCGATCACGATGTTCTGCGGCGTGCGCCGCTTCAGCCACATCGTGTAAATGCAGACGTAGAAAAAGATCGTGAACGCCAGCAGGCCGGCCGCGACCCAGTTGACCGCGAGCCCCATCAGCGCCGTCGATCCAACCGAGAGCACGATGCCGAGGCCGAGCGCGGCGCCGGGTTCCACCCGCCCGGCCGGAACCGGCCGCTCCCGGGTGCGCGTCATCACGGCGTCGATGTCGCGGTCGTACCACATGTTGATGGCCGCCGAGCCGCCGGCGCCGATCGCGATGCAGAGCACCGCCACCGCCGCGATCACCGGATGAATGGTGCCGGGAGCGATGACGAG
>JAPOPO010000559.1 GCA_026712885.1 Rhodospirillales bacterium
CGTCCCTGAAGTCCTTCTCCGCATCCACCGCGGCAACCTCCTTGCCGTCGAGCGTGCCGTCGCGAAACATCGCCACATTTTGGCCCCCTTTGCAAGCGCCAAATCGGCAACGTCGAAACAAATTTTCGGCGCCCCGAGCCGCGCGCAACCCGCCGCTCGACACCCCCCGCTCAATGCCCGGCCCGAGCAGCCGTCCGCCGGCCGCTCAGCTCGTTTCCGTCGCCTCACTTCCGCAGTGATCGCGGCGATTCCGCCAAGACCGAGGACGCGGCGGGAAGGACCGCCGGCCGACGACGCTGCACTCTCCCATAGAGCAGGCTTGCATCTCCAATGGTGCCGCGCGCAACGCGAGCGCGCGTGTTGCGTCGGCCGTGGCCCGTGGACTTCGGGCATCTCCCGGACGCCGCGCTCTCAGCGCTCATCCGCCTCCAGGCCGCAGCGTCCCGAACCACGCAGGGGACGTGTGGCAGGCCGCAGGCGGCCACCCTCCTTGATCGCCACATGGTTCGCCACGCGCCGCACCCCGGAAATCGCGCGCGCGTGACCCACCGCCCGCGACAGCTCCTCCTCGTCCTGCGCGATCCCCATCATGTGCACAACGCCGTTCACCGTGCCGATGTCGTAGTTGATGTGCGCCACATCGAAGTCGAGCGTCAGCCTCAACGTGAGCTGTGCCGTGATCCAGGCGTCTTGCGCGTGCGCCGCGAGACCCGGCGTCTCGCCCACCTGCAACTCGTCGATCAATTCGCGCACCCCCGCCGCACGGCCGGCAAGCTCGACTGCGCGGGCTTGGGCTTCCGCGCTCGGAACGGTGCCCGTGAGCAGCGCACGGCCATCGACAACCGAAAAGGACACCGCCCGATGGAGATCGGTATCCTCGCTGAAGAAGATGTGGTTCAGCGCGATCCGGATCGTCAGGTCGTCGATCACCTCGCCGACGGAACGCTCCTCGGCCAGCGCCGTGCCTAGCTCCGCAGGCACGGTGAGAAGTAGGCGGTCGCAACCGGCGAGGCTCAGCAGGCCTGCCGCCATGAGCGCAAACGCCGCGAGCGTTCGTGGTGCGCGGCGAATGCCACAGCCCCATGCGATCTCACGTGCCGTCATTCCGGTCTGCCGTTCGACCTGCGGGATTGCACCCTGCCCTCGCCACGGCGCCGGTTTGGCCGTTCCTCAACATTCTGTCTCAACAAGCTCGGGCGGGGGTCACGCTCGCCCGCCGGCCAGCAAGGACTGTACGCCTATGCCGGGCCAGGTCGACCCGTCCGGGAAAACCCGTCATGCGAGCGCCTCTTCGCCCGACCGGTCCAGCAGCCTTCCGCGACGCGTGGCCGCCGGGCTTCGTGCAATCCCGGTGTTCATTCCGGGCCGGCTCCTTATCTAAGTGTGTCCGGCCTCGTTCGCCGATCGCCCCGCAGGCCTCCAGCCCGGAGCGCCGTCGGGCAGCATCTCTTCAACGATAAACGCGTCAGCGACCATTGGCGAAGGTTCCGCAAACCCGGCGGGCGAGCGCGGTCCCAGATCGATGTGCGGCTGCGAACGGACGCCGCCGCGCAGCTCCCGTCTGCGCGCGCCCCGGCACTTCTCGGCGGCGCAGCCGGAGGGAGTCATGTGAGCGGGCGGATCTAAATCATCCGTGCAAGCGGCACCCGGCGCAACGACCGCTACTCGAAGCCACCGGCTGCCACCGTCGTGCCGATCGACGCCCAGCGCCATCCCCTGCCGTGCGTTGGGCTTCGGCCGCGCCCGACATATCGGCGACCTCTACACGATCAGGCCAATCCCGTGCCGCTCCAGAACGTCCGGCAGACCCGGATGATCCGCCAACCTGCCGGTTTCGGCAGCCTCCAGCGTCCCCACGCCGCGGTCGAACACGGCATGGACTTCCTCTCCGGTCAGCCGCGAAACGTAGATCAGCCCGTCGATGTCGGCATGCTCCGCATGGATCGCCTTCGCAAACGCCCGGCCCGCAGCGTGGTTCCTGGCGCGAACCGTGTCGGTCGGCGCGCCGATCCGGACGCAGCCATCCCCGCGCAGGTCCAGCAGCGTCAGCGCCGTTCCCGACCGCGACCGGATGCACGCCCAGACCCTCTGCGTAAGCTCCCTCAATACTACTTCGCGCTCCCGCCGCCGGGCGAACCTGTCCCGCACCACCGTCTCGATGAAGGCGGTGGCAAACTCGGGGGCCGTGTAAAGCACGGTGTATCCCGCGGCCCGCGAGCAGAAACGGGAATCTGCGGGAACCGTTCCGAGCGGCGACCCCCGATGACGCCCAGGCACAATCCGGTAACTGTCGGGAAGTTCCGTCTTCAGCAGTGCCGGCTCGATCCGCTCCCGGGGATATCGCGCTCCGCTCACGTGAAGGTGGCGCCGAATCCCGGCGCCGCGTCCAGCACCTCGCTGACGCGGCCAGCCTTCAGCAACTCGAGCGGCGGCGTCGCCGCGTCTGCAAACGGCCAGTCCCGAGTGAGGAACGCCCAGGCCAGTTCCGGATCTCCGACAGCCTTGACGACATCGGCCAACCCGGCAACCACATTGCCGGGGCCGAGTATCTGCGCCGCAGGGATGCTCAGTCCGCGCCTGGTCGACTTCCAGGCAAGCAGCGTTCCCCTCGTCACCCAGTCATAAACCGTGGTGCGCGACACCCCGAGCCGGGCGGCAGCCTCCGAGACTCCGATGATGTCCTCGCCGCGGTCTCGGCGGAGGACGAACGGCCGCAGCCCTTCGGGCACCTGATCGGCGCCGTCACTCTCTTCCGCCTCGCATTGCGCCGCCGCCGCCTCCAGGGCGACGGCTACGGCCAAACGGGCGTCCTGCGGGCGATCGCGAACGAAGTCCCTGGCGCTACGCGACAGCGCCGGGAATCCCTCTGTCAGGAACCCCATCGCCCCCTCCGTGGATCCGCTCGCCTTCGCCATGTCGTCCCCGCCGCAGGCTCATAAGACGTGGACCACGCTTGCACATAATGTCCAGTTTGTAAAGCACGCCGCCCTGTCGCGCGTGACCAATCGCCGTGAAACAGATCGGGGCTTGCCTGTCCTCCGCCCCACCCGTTCGGAGCCGGTCGGCTTGCCGCCGTATTGCCTCCGCCGAAGTCAGGAAATCCGTGCTGGTGGCCTCAAGGGCTTCCGTGCTCAGCCATTGGACGCTCAGCTCGGTCTGGTCCCGTGCGTCGAGGTGCCGCCAGAAGCCGATGCGGCGCCCGGCCTCGTGCAGGAAGCGCGCCTCCAGAGGTCGCAGCCGCGACTGGTCCACGGCAAATGCCGGCCACTCCGGATGTTGCCAGATCCAGCTCATGAGCGATAGCGAGGTGTTCCATCGCTCATTATTAGCGCGTTTCAGAGCGATAACAACGCCAGGAAATCACCCTCGCACTGCGAAGCATCGTGATCACGTCACGAAGTCTGCTCCCGGCGCGGGCACACCGCCGCCAGGAGGGCAGGTCGGGACTCGGGATGTCCGCAGTCCGAAGCGGCGATCACGGTAAAATGTCCTTCCCGATGCTGGCCGCCACCAGGGCGGCCGATTCCTTGACCGAGTCCCGCGCCAGATGTGCATAGCGTGCGGTGGTCTGGATCTTCCGGTGGCCCAGGAGCTTGCCGATCATCGATAGGTCTTCGCCCAGTGCCAGAGCCCGCGAGGCGAAGCTGTGCCGCAAGTCGTGAAGCCGCACGTCCTCGAGCCCGGCGCGCTCCCTGACCCGGTACCAGTAGTCCGCGATGTGCGTCAGCCGCGCGCCCGGCTCGCGGCCCGCGATCACCCAGGGATTGCCAGCGAGGCGAGGCACGCCGGCAAGAATCCGTGCCGCCGCAGGCGACAGCGGAACCACGCGGGGGCCGGTCTTGCTGTCGCGAAGCCGGATCTCGTTCCGCTCCAGCGCCACGTCCTCCCACCGAAGCGTCAGCACCTCGCCGCGGCGGCACCCCGTCAGCATCAGAAGCCTGATCGCTGCCGCCGCATGGACCGGAAGCCGGCCCCCGGTCTCCAGCTCGTCGAGGGCGTGCCCAAGGCGTCCGAACTCTTCCTCTGTCAGGAAACGCTCCAGTCGCCGCGTCCGGTACGGCGTCACGAAGCGGCAGGGATTGCTCCCCGCCGGAACCAGCCCCCACGCATCGGCACGGTTCAGCATCCGCGACAGCGCGCCCACCGTGTCGTTCGCCGCAACCGGTGTCTTGCGCAGACGGTAGTGAAGTTCGGCAACGTGCTCGCGGCCGACGGCGGCGACCGGCAGCTTGCCGAGAGCGGGAAGGATGTGTGCGACGATGATCTGGCGGTAGCCCTTGACCGTGAGCGGCTTGCAGCGGACCTCGACGTGCTCGCGCAGATACCTCTCGGCCAGCTCGGCCACCGTCGGCCCCTTCCCGTCGCCCGGCTCCGCCCCCGGCTCCTCGCCCGCCTTGATGCGGATCAGGAGCGCAGCCCCACGGCGCCGCGCCTCGTCCGCCGGGATCGTGCCGTGCCGGCCGATCGTGATCCGCTTCGAGCCCCTGGGGCCGCGGCCCTGCACCAGGTACGTCTTCGCGCCGTTGGGATAGACCCGCACCCCGAAACCCCGCACGTCCCGGTCCCAGTAGATCTCCTCCTTGTCCCCGGCACGCAGGCCGTCGACCACGCGGTTCGACAGCGACCTCCGTTCCAGTCTCGCCATGCCGCAATCCCCCTCCTCAAGCCGGCGTGGCTGGCGACGGTTCATGCCCGCCGGCATGGCCGGCGCCCGCTGCCCGCACGATGTCGGCTTCGATGCTGTCGCCCACACGGGCGACCGCGATCTTCTCCGCGTCCTGCGAGAGATGGGCGTAGCGCGCCGTGCTGCCGATGTCCGTGTGGCCGAGAAGCCGCCCGATCATCGGAAGCGCGAGGCCCAGCGCCAGAGCCCGCGAAGCGAAAGAGTGCCGAAGGTCGTGGATGCGCACGTCCTCGACTTCCGCCCGCTCCCTCACCCGTTGCCAGTAGGGTGAGAGATCCGACAGGTGACGATCGGGCCTCTTGCCCGGGAACACCCAGGGGCTTCGCCTGACCCGCGTGATGCCCGTCAGCACCTGTGAGGCCGTGGGCGTCAGCGGCACCATCCGCGCTCCCGTTTTCGCGTCGCGCAAGCGAAACTCCCCGGATTTGCGGTCGACATCGCTCCACCTGAGCGTCAGCACCTCTCCTCGGCGGCACCCCGTCAGCATGATCAGACGCAGCGCCGCCGCAGCCCGCGCCTGCGCCGGGCCCTCGGCCTCCAGCTCGCACAGCGCAAGGCCCACCCGCCGGTACTCCTCCTCCGTCAGAAAGCGCTCGCGACGGCCCTCCTTGTAGCGCAGCACGAAACGGCACGGGTTGCCGCTCGCCGGCGCCATTCCCCATGCCTCCGCCAGCGAGAATATCTTCGACAACACCATCAGCGCCCGATTCGCGGCGCGGGGCGTCTCGCGCAGGCCATAATGAAACGCCGCAACTTCCTCCCGGCCGACGGAGGCCACCGCCATCGCGCCGAACTTGGGCAGGATATGGTTCCTCAGCGAGCCCGCGTAGATCCCTTGGGTGTGTGCGTTGCAGCGCACCTTGACGTGGGCCTCCATGTAGCGCTCGGCCAGTTCGGCGACGGTGAGCGCGCGCTTGAGCGGCCTCGCCACGGGGTCTTCGCCCTGCTTGATGCGGGCAACGGCGGCGGCGGCCTGCTTGCGCGCCTCCTCGGCGGTGATCTCCCCGTGGCGGCCCAGTGTCACGCGTCTGATGCCGTTCGGCCCCCGGCTCTGGACCACGTACGTCTTGGAGCCCGAGGGGTAGACCCTCACGCCGAAGCCCGGGAGCTCCCGATCCCAGAAGACCGTCTCCTTTTCGTCGACGGAGAGCCGGTCGACGGATTGCTTTGAGATGGTCAGCTCGCTTCGTTTTGGCATCGTGCCCCCTCAGAAAGCGTTCGGTCATAGAGTGACGATGATGAGGACGGCGATGCCAACGCCGCGTTGTACCGGGCTTCGGCCCGCTTCGCTCTGTGCCAACGTCCCCTCCATCACCGCGTGACCGAACGCTCAATCGCTGAATCCATCACACCATCACCAGACAACCGAAGGCTTACATTCCTCGAGTCGCGGCGGGTCTGGACCGCCGAAAAAACCGTAATCACTTCGTAAGCCGGTGAAATCAAACTCCAGCGTATTGGAGCGTAGGATTGACACAACGTCAAGGGGTTCGGCGGGCTATATGGATGCACTCACGGCATTGGAACAATGACATTAATCGTACTCCAGCGTACTGGAGCGTAGCAGAGCGTAGCTCCGTCGTGTTTGGGCTTCACTGCGCCCAAACAAGAGGAGAGCCTCAACCAATGAATAAGGCAAAGCTGACCCGGACTTTGATGGCGGCAGTCTCGGTGGTCGCCCTTTCGGCCGTGATGTACGGCTGCGTCC
>JAPOPO010000381.1 GCA_026712885.1 Rhodospirillales bacterium
ATCCTGAAGCAGGTCGAGAGGCGCAAGGGCAGGGGCGGCACCGCCACACACTGATGGCCGTCATCACCTTCGATCGGGTCGATGTGATCTTTGGCCGGCGGGTCAAGGAGGCGCTGGCTCTGCTCGACGCAGGCGCGGACAAGGACCGCATCTTCGAAGAGACTGGCCAGGTGGTGGGCGTGCAGGACGCCTCGCTCCAGGTCGAGGCCGGCGAGATCTTCGTCCTCATGGGGCTCTCGGGCTCCGGCAAGTCGACGCTGCTGCGCTGCGTCAACGGCCTCAACCAGGCCACGCGCGGGCGCGTGCTGATCGACGACGGCGGCACGGAAGTCGACGTGACCGACTGCGGCCCCAAGCTCATGCGCACGCTTCGCATGAACCGGGTCTCCATGGTCTTCCAGCAGTTCGCGCTGATGCCGTGGCGCACCATCGGCGCCAATGTCGCCTTCGGGCTGGAGGTGCGTGGCGTGCCCAAGGCCGAGCGCCGCAAGCGGGTGGCGGAGGTGCTCGACCAGGTCGGGCTCGGCTCGTGGCTCGACCACTACCCGCACGAGCTTTCCGGCGGCATGCAGCAGCGCGTGGGCCTCGCCCGCGCCTTCGCCACCAATGCCGAGATCCTGCTGATGGACGAGCCCTTCTCGGCCCTCGATCCGCTGATCCGCGAGCGCCTGCAGGACGAGCTGCTGGCGTTGCAGAAGACGCTGCGCCGGACCATCCTCTTCGTGAGCCACGACCTCGACGAGGCTCTGAAGATCGGCACCCGGATCGCCATCATGGAGGGCGGGCGCATCATCCAGGTGGGGCCGCCGGAGCAGATCGTCACCGAGCCGGCGGACGAGTACGTGCGTCAGTTCGTCGCCAACGTGAATCCGCTCAACGTCCTGCGCGGGGTCTCGCTGATGCGCCCGCTGGCCGAGCTCCGCAGCGCGGACGACGTTCACCTGCTCGACGACGCCTCGGCCATGTTCTGTCGGCTTGACGGCGAGGGGCGGCCGGAGGCGTTCAGCCTCGAAGGCGCGCCGGCCGCGCTCGTGCCGCACCGGGAAGACCTCGATCTCGCCTCGCTCGACAATGGCGCTATCGTCGCGGGTAGCCCCGAGACGACCATGCGCACGGCCTTGGAGGTGCGCCACGAGACCGGGCGTGCGATGCCGCTGCTCGACGACGGCGGACGGCTGATCGGCGTGATCGGCGCCGCCGAGCTGCTGGCCGCGCTGGTGCACCGGGGCGCCGGCGCCGCGCCGCCCAAGGACGAGGACGCACCGGCGGTCGATCCGGCACCGCCTGAACAATGAAGGGGACCACCATGGCACGCAGAGTCCGCTGCCTCGCACTCTTCTTGCTCGCGCTCGTCGCAGCCCCGGCGGTAGCCTCGGCGCACTACGTCGACCTCAACCAGGCGCTGCACAGCAGGAACACGCTGACCGTGGGCATCGCGCTGACCGGCCAGCCCTTCGCCTACAAGAGGGACGGCGTGGTGCGCGGCTTCGAGGTCGAGATGGCGCAGGCCGTCGCCGAGGCCCACGGGCTCGCGCTGGAGGTCGTCCGCCTGCCGCGATCCAAGCTGGCGGCGGCGCTCGCCGCAGGCGAGGTGGATGTCGCCAACACGCTCGCCATGGACGCGGAGCCGGCGGACATCAAGACCGTGCCCTATCTGGTGGTCGGCGATCACCTGATGGTGCTCCGGGGCAACCCCTTTCGCATTCGTGAGACGGAGGATCTGAGCGGCCGGGTCACCTCGGTCACCTCGGGCTCGACCGGGGAGCAGTTCGCCCACGCCCTCAACCGGGAGTTCGAGGAAGCAGGCCGCGAGCCCATGCACGTCCACTCCTTCCCCGAAGACCGCTGGACCCACTTCCCGGTCTCCATGGGGCACGCGCAGGGCTATTTCATCCAGACCGTGAGCGCGGTGGCGGTCGATGCCGATCCCGACTCGCGCAACCGTATGGTGGAAGGCGTGTTCCGCCCGGTGCGCGAGGTGGGCTTCGCCATCCGTGCGGACAACGACAAGCTGCACCATGCAGTCGAGCACGCCGTCGCCGCCATGGTCGCGACCGGCAAGTACCGCCGCCTGCGGGAGGCCTACGAACTCCCGCCCGAGCTTTCTCCCTACCGATAGGGCAGAGCGGCACAGCGCCCCACCTCTCCCTGTTCCCCACTCCCGAAGGCGGAGGGGGCTACACATTGCGGCCAGGCCCGATCATTCGGAAGAGGCCGCGGCTCCACCCCCTGCACGCACCGGATCGAGTCCAGGCTCCGCCTGTGCTGGCAGGGATCGTCAAGCGCTCGCCGGCCTCCGGCCCGCTACCGCACCAGCCGGGTGCTCGGAAACGCGGCGTGCCAGCCGAACCAGAACGCCCGTTGCGCCGGGACACGGCGGAGCACACGCCCGTCTTCGGCGGTCAAGGCGTGCTCGTCCATCGTCCAGATCATGCCGGATCCGTCCTCGACGCTCCGGTCGCCGTCGTACCGGGTGAACGTCACGTCTTCACTCGCGTAGGCGCGGTTCGCGCCCGACGGATCGGTGAGCACCACCAGCGCCGTGCCTTCGATCGCATCGTGATGGATGGGGGTTCGGGCGAGAAACGCGGCCGATATGGCAAGAGGCGCCTCGGGGTGACCGGCGAGCAGCACCGTGAGCACCTCGTCCTTGTTCTTCAGCCGGGTGTCGCGGACCGGGACCGAGAACATCAGCTCGTCGGTCGCGAAGTAGTCGCGGTAGGCAGCCCCTTCGGCGTAGTCACGCTGGTGGCCGGTATCGAGCGAGAGCACCCGGGTTCCGGGATGGCGCCTGCGCCACTCGCCCCAGGTGGTCTTCACCACGCTCCCGCGTTCCAGCACGATACCCTTGCCCGCAAGCGGCCCGACCACCGGCGTGCCCCGCATCGTGCTCCACAGTGACTGCGTGGCCTGGTCGTACATGAGCTTGTTCGAACGGTAGAGGAAGCCGCTCGTGCCGAGCCGGTGATGCACGCCTTCGTGCTCGGTGCGATAGAGGATCACGGTACCGCAGAGCGTGCAGTACACGCCTGCGACCGGCACGCCGCCGACGGTGTCGACGAACATCTCGTGCCAGGCGAGGATGCGCTTCGGATAGGCGCGGGCGTCGCCGTTGACGGAAATGCCGAACACGATGTG
>JAPOPO010000099.1 GCA_026712885.1 Rhodospirillales bacterium
AGCGCGACCACCATCTGGATGGTGGAGCAATTGGGGTTGGCGATGATGTTGCGCGCGCCGTAGTCCGCGATCGTCTCCCCGTTCACCTCGGGCACCACCAGCGGCACGTCCTCGTCCATGCGGAACTGCGAGGTGTTGTCGATGACGACGCAGCCCTGAGCCGCCGCGCGCGGCGCATGGACCTTGGAGACCGCGCCGCCCGGGGAGAACAGCCCGATATCCGTGTCGGCAAAGTCGTACTCGGCGAGGTCGTGCACCTTGAGAGTGTCGTCGGCGCCGAATGAGACCTCCTTGCCCACCGAGGCGCGCGACGCGAGCGCGATCACCTCGTCGGCGGGGAAGTCGCGCTCGGCAAGCACCGAGAGCAGTTGGCGCCCGACATTGCCGGTGGCGCCGGCGATGGCGACGCGATAGCCCATTGGTATGGTCTCCCTTCCCTGCGCTCAGGCGGCGCGTGCGTCGAGCGCGGCGAGGACGGCATCGCCCATGGCATCGGTCGAGGCAGCGGTCATGCCGTCCTGCATGATGTCGGCGGTGCGGAGGCCGCCCGTCAGTGTGTCCTGCACGGCCGCCTCGATGAGGTTCGCGTCGTCCGCGGCGTCGAAGGAATAGCGCAGCATCATCGTGAAGCTGAGCAGTGCGGCGAGCGGGTTGGCCAAGTTCTGGCCCGCGATATCGGGCGCGGTGCCGTGCACCGGCTCGTAGAGCGCCTTGCGCTGCCCGTCTTCGTCCTGCGACCCCAGAGACGCGGATGGCAGCATGCCGAGCGAACCGGTCAGCATCGCTGCGCAGTCGCTCAACAGGTCGCCGAACAGGTTGCTGGTGACGATCACGTCGAACTGCTTGGGCCGGCGCACGAGCTGCATGGCGCAATTGTCGGCGTACATGTGCTCCAGCGTGACGTCCGCGTAGTCGGCAGCGTGCAGCGCCGTCACCTCGTCGCGCCAGAACTTGCCGGATTCCATGACGTTGGCCTTCTCGACCGAGTGCACGCGGTTGCCGCGCCGGCGCGCGAGCTCGAAGGCGACCCGGCAGACCCGCTCGATCTCGGGCGAACTGTAGACCTCGGTGTCGTAGCCCCGCCGGGTGCCGTCGGCGAGCGTGTCCACCCCGCGCGGCTCGCCGAAGTAGATGCCGCCGGTGAGCTCGCGGACGATCATCAAGTCGAGGCCGCGCACCACTTCGTCCTTCAGCGTCGACGCCTCGACCAGCGGATCGAAGACCAGCGCGGGCCGCAGATTGGCGTAGAGGTCCATCTCCTTGCGGAGCCGCAGGATGCCCATCTCCGGCCGCACGTCGCGGGCGACGTTATCCCACTGCGGCCCGCCGACCGCGCCGAAGAGCACGGCATCAGCGGCGAGCGCATCCGCCATGGTCTCGTCCGTGAGCGGCGTGCCATGGACCTCGTAGCAGGCGCCGCCGACGAGCCCGCTGCTCACATCGAAGGAGATCGAGCGCCTGGCCGAGAGCCACTCCATCACCCGCTCGACCTGGCGCATGACCTCGGGCCCGATGCCGTCTCCGGCAAGGATGAGAACCCGCTTGTTGCTGCTCATCGCCCCCTCCGCGCCCGTTGCGCCGGCCGGCGCAATAGCAAAGCGCCCGCAGGAACGCCCCGCGAGCGCCACGGCCGCCCGTCGTCGCGCGTTCCCTATAGGGTCAGGCGCAGCCGGTCAAGCGCGACGGCTTCGGAGCGTGGTGACCGCGCCGGGCGCTCAGAGGGACCAGACGCTGGTGTCCGGATGGCGGTTGCGCCAGGGCCGGGCTTCCTCGAGCTGCGCGGAAAGCCGGAGCAGCGTCGCCTCTTCGGCCATGCGCCCGCCGAAGTGGACGCCGATGGGGAGGCCATCGGCATTCCAGCTGAGCGGCAGCGTGATCGCCGGATTGCCGGTGCAGTTGAAGATCGGCGTGAACGGGATGAACGCCATCAGCCGCTCGAAGAAAACCTCGGCGTCATCGTCGGCGAAGAGGTGGCCGTGCGGCGGCGGCGCGGTGCCAAGCGTCGGCGTCAGCCAGATGTCGTACTCCTCGTAGAAGCGCGCAAAGTCGCGCGTGGTCTCGTGAACGTCGCTGATCCCCTGCACCAGATCGGCGCCGCTCAGCTTGCGCCCTTCCTCCAGCAGATAGAGGTTGTTGGCCTCGGTGTTCTCGCCGGACGGGGTCTGGCCCGTTGCCTCGGCGTAGCCGTCGAAGGCCCAGGCTTCATTCGCCTGGAAGATCTTGGTCCAGCCGTCGAACATCGTCTCGACATCGAAGCTGGGGGCCGCCGGCTCGACGACATGGCCGAGGTCTTCCAGCAACTTGGCGGTTTCCTCGGCCGCACGGACGCAGTCGGCGTCGACCGCGGTTCCCGTCGGCGCCTTCGTGGAGATACCGATCTTGAGCGTGCCCGGATCGGCGCCCACCTCGTCGAGAAAGGGCCGCGACGGCGGCGGCGCGTAGTAGGGCTCGCCGACGCCGGGGCCGGCGGTCACGTCGAGCAGGGCGGCGCAGTCCCGGACGGTGCGCGTCACCACATGCTCGACGGCGATACCGTTCCAGAGCTCGCCGAAGTCGGGACCGTTGGGCGTGCGCCCGCGCGAGGGCTTGAGGCCGACCAGGCCGCAGGCCGACGCCGGGATGCGGATCGACCCGCCGCCGTCATTGGCGTGGCCCGCCGGTGCGATGCCCGCGGCGACCCCAGAGGCCGAGCCGCCGCTGGAGCCGCCCGGCGAATAACCCAATTTCCACGGGTTATGGGTGGGACCGTTGGCCACCGGCTCGGTGGAGCCGCTGGAGCCTCCCTCCGGCGTGTTGGTCTTGGCGAAGATCACAGCGCCCGCGCGCTTCCACCGCGCCACCATCTCGCTGTCGAAGTCGCGGGTCCAGCCCTTGAAGAGGCGGCTGCCGCAGTCGGTCGGCACACCGGCGTAGGACTGGGTCAGGTCCTTGAGCAGAAAGGGGACGCCCTCGAACGGGCCAGCCGGCAGGCCGTCCGCAATGGCCGCGCGCGCTTCCGCCTCCATCGAGCGGACGATAGCGTTGAGATCGCCGTTAAGCGCCTCGCTCGCCTGAAGCGCGCAATCGAGCAGCTCCTCCGCCGTCACCTCCTTGTTCTTGACGAGCTCGGCCAGGTCCAAGGCGTCGTGGGCGGCATAGTCCTTGAGATTCATCGTCTTCTCTCCCGATCGAGGGCTCCCCTTCAGACGCGCAAGTCAGGCCGCCCTACTCTTCGTCGAGCCAGAGGATGGAAAAGTCGTACCAGTTCTCCGGCGGGTTCACGAAGCCCTTGACGCTGGGGTGGAGCACCAGCGGGTTGTAGTAGACGAACTTGGGCGCATAGGCGAAGTCCTGGCCCATGATGATCTCGTTCGCCTGCTGATAGAGCGTGGCCGCCTTGGCCTCGTCCTTCTCGGCCAGCGCCTGGTTGAACAGCGCGTCCACCTCCGGATTGCAGTACCAGCCGACGTTGAAGCCGTTGGGCGGCTGCGAATCGCAGCGGGACATGACCTGGGTCCAGTAGGGAACCGACCAGCCCCAGCCGACCTCGTTCATGTGCAGGCCCTCGGGCATGCCCTGGACCCACTTGCCGAGGTAGGTGATCCACTCGATCTTGTTGAGCTTGACGTCGATC
>JAPOPO010000562.1 GCA_026712885.1 Rhodospirillales bacterium
GGCGGTGGGCTCCTTCGCCAGCACCGCGACCGAGGTGTTTCAGGAGGGGCTCCGGCTGCCCCCGGTGAAGCTGCTCTCGCGCGGCGAGTACGTGAAGGACGTCTGGCGCATCGCGCTCGCCAATCACCGCACCCCCAACACCACCTGGGGCGACTTCCACGCGATGATCGGCTCGCTCAACACGGCCGAGCAGCGCCTCGGCGCGATGGTGAAGCGGCTCGGGGTCGAGACCTTCGAGAAGATCTGCGACGCGCTCGTCGACCACGCCGAACACTGGATGCGGAACGAGATCCGCAAGCTCCCCAACGGCATCTACAAGGCCGAAGACTACTTCGAGGACGACGGGGTCAGCACCAATCGCTTCTACTTCCGCCCCACCGTGCACATCCGGGAGGAGGAGATCGTGGTCGACCTCTCGGAATCGGACGCGCAGGCGCGGGGGCCGATCAACGTCACCTACGTCGCGACAGCGGCCGCCGGCTGCACCGCGGTGCTGCAGACCCTCTGCGCCCGCGACGTGCCGCTGAACAGTGGGTGCTTCAAGCCGCTTCGCGTCGTGGCGCCGCCTGGGACGGTGGCAAACCCGGTCTTCCCCGCGCCCAGCGTCGCCGGCAACACCGAGGGCCAGCCCCGCATCATCGCGGCGGTGCAGCACGCGCTCTCCAAGGCCGTACCGGACATGGTGAGCGCGGCCGAAGGCGGCACCGCGTGCAACCTGCTCTTGGGCGGCATCCACCCCGATACCGGCGAGTACTGGACTCACTACCAGCTCGAAGGCGGCGGCTGGGGCGGCCGGCTCGGCAAGGACGGCAACACCGCGCTCTGCTGCGCCCACGCCAGCACCATCCGGGCGACGCCCATCGAGGTGTTCGAGACCCGCTTCCCGCTCCGGACGCTGAAGTACGAGATCCGCCCCGATTCAGGCGGGGCGGGCAAGTGGCGGGGCGGGCTCGGCTGCTGGCGCCAGTTCGAGGTGGTCGCGGACGCGATCAGCGTGAGCGCGCTCACCGACCGCATCACCGAGGGGCCCTACGGCCTGATGAAAGGCCGACCCGGCGCGCCGACAGGTTTTTTCGTCAAGCGCGTCGAGGACGAGGAGTTCCACACCTTCAAGGAGATCTACGGCACCGTGAGCCCGACCAAGTTCGTCAACATCCGGCTCCACCGGGGCGATCAGATCCTGGTGCGCGTGCCGGGCGGCGGCGGCTATGGCGACCCGCACGAGCGGGCGGACGAAGCACTCCGCGCCGACCTGGAAGACGGCTTCGTCAGCGTGGAGGGACTTAGCGCCTACGGCCGCGACGCAAGCTTCGCCGACGCGGTGAAGGAAGCCGCCGCCGCGGAGTAGACGTCAGCCGGCTTCGGCCGCCTGCCCGGCGTTTCCCGCCGCCGCCCGGTCGCGCTCCCGGTCGTTGCCGAGGGCGCGGACCAGAGTGCCGAGCGATACGGCACCGACCGGCTCGCCTTCGCCGTTCAGGACGCGGGCCTCGCCGCCGGGCGATGCGACTGCGATTGGCAGCGCCTCCTCTATTGAGATGTCGTGCGGGCAGTCTGGCCCCAATAGGTCGGGCCTGAGCGGCTCCATGATGGAGCCCACGCGAATGACCCGGCCGCGATTTATGCTCTTCGTAAAGTCGGCGATGTAGGAGGCCGCCGGGCGCAGCACGATGTCCTGCGAATCGCCGTTCTGGACGACCTCGCCGTCGCGCAGAATCGCGATACGGTCGCCGATCTCGATTGCTTCCTCGAGGTCGTGGGTGACGAACACGATGGTCTTGTGCAACTCGTGCTGCAGGTCCAGCAACAGCACCCGCATGTCCGAGCGAATCAGCGGATCGAGCGCACTGAAGGCCTCGTCCATCAGCAGGATGTCTGCATCGGTCGCGAGCGCGCGGGCGAGGCCGACGCGCTGCTGCATGCCGCCCGAGAGGTGATGCGGATAGGAGTTCTCGTAGCCCTGCAGGCCGACCCTCTCGATCCACCGCGCCGCGCGCTCCCCGCGGTCGCGCTTGGCAAGCCCCTGAAGCGCCAGGCCGTAACCGATGTTGTCCATCACGGTCCGGTGCGGGAACAGCGCAAAGCGCTGGAACACCATGCTGATCTTGTAGCGCCGGAGCTGCTTTAGCGCTGCGGCGTCGAGCGCGAGCATGTCCTCCCCATCCACGCGGATTTCGCCTTCGGTCGGGTCGATGAGGCGGTTGATATGGCGGACCAGAGTGGACTTGCCCGAGCCGCTGAGTCCCATGACGACCTGGATGCTGCGCGGAGACACGTCCAGATTGATGTCACGCAGCCCGAGTACGTGACCGTGGTCTTCCAGCAGCTCCTGCTTGCCGATGCCTTCGTGCACCAGCGGCATCACGGACGCCGGGTCGGCGCCGAACACCTTGTACAGGTGTCCGACGTGGATGCCCTCCTGGGTCTGAGCGGTCATGACTGCCGCTGCGCCTGGATGCGCCGGCCGTAGCTCTGGGTCACCCGGTCGAACACGATCGCGAGCCCTACCACCGCCGCCCCGTTGAAGAGGCCGAGGGCGAAGTACTGGTTGGTGACCGCCTGGAGCACGGGCATGCCGAGGCCCTTGACGCCGATCATCGAGGCGATCACCACCATCGAGAGCGCCATCATGATCGTCTGGTTGACGCCGGCCATGATGTTGGGCAGCGCCAGCGGCAATTGCACGCCGAAGAGCCTACGCCAGGTGCCAGCGCCAAAGGCATCCGCCGCCTCGAGCACCTCTTGGTCCACCAGGCGGATGCCGAGGTTGGTCAGCCGGATCACCGGCGGCACGGCGTAGATCACCACCGCGATCAGCCCCGGTATCTTGCCGAGGCCGAACAGCATCACCACGGGAATCAGGTAGACGAAGATGGGCATCGTCTGCATCACGTCGAGGATCGGCGTCATGAACGACTGCATGCGGTCGGAACGCGACATGGCGATGCCGAGGGGAATGCCGATGGCGATGGCGATGAGGGTGGCGACGAAGATGATGGCGAGCGTGCGCATCGTGTCCTCCCACATGCCGAGGACACCGATGATGAGGAAGGCGACGATGACGCCGAGGCTCAGCCGCACGCGCCGGCTCGCGCTGTAGCAGATACCTGCGATCGCGAGCACGATCACCCACCAGGGGGCGTTGAGCAGGATCCACTCGAACTTGATCAGCAGCCAGAGAAGCGGGTCGAAGGCGCTTTCGATGGCGTCGCCGTAGTTGCGCGAGAACGTCTTGTACGCTGCGTCGATTGACTTGTGGACAGCGCGCAGCGTGGCGATGTCGAGAGTGGGAAAATTCAGGACCCAGTCGGTCACGGCTCACGCTCCCCGGTTCTGCTCCCCCGAGGACATGCCGCTCCCACCCGGGCCGCGCCGGCGCGGCTCCCCGTCCCGGCGTTCCATCCGGTACGCCGGGACGGGGCGGGAGAGCGGGCCGGCGCGGACTCTTCCGGTCGGTGTCTGACCCGCCGGAAGCGGGCTACATCATCGCCGCCTTCACCTTGGCCGCCACGTCTTCGGACACCCAGGCGGTCCACACGTCCTCATGATTCTTGAGGAAGTACTCCGCTGCTTCCCGCGTGGTTGCTTGGTTCGAATCCTTCCACGCCAGGACGCTGTTCACCAGGTTGTTCGGCCAGGAGACGCTGGAGACGAACCCGAAGGCCTCGGGCGCGCTCTCGGCGAAGCTCGAGGTCACCACCGTGATCACCACCGACTTCGCGTACATGTTAGGCTGCGGGTCGGCGCAATCCTTGTCGATGATGCAGGGCCACGTTTCGGGGTCGTGCTCCATCCCGCCGAGCTTCACCATCGGGTAGTTGCCGAGCAGCGCGGTCGGCGCCCAGTAGTAGGCGAAGATCGGGTTGCCGCGCTCATAGGCGCTGGCGATCGCCCCCGCCAGCCCCTCGCCGGAGCCCGGGTTGAAGATGGTGAAGCCGGCTTCGTCGAGCCCATAGGCCTTGAAGAGATTGGAGTTGACGTACTCGCAGGCCCAGCCCGGCGGGCAGCCGTAGAAGCGACCCTTGCCCGGCTCCTCCTTGTCGGGGAAGAGGTCGGGCCGCTTGATGACCTCCTGCAGGGTGGTGAGCTCCGGATTCTGCTCCACCACGTAGTCGGGAATCCACCAGCCTTCCTCGCCGCCGTCGGAGAGGATCTCGCCGGCGATCACGAGGCGGCCTTCCTCCACCGCCTTGCCTACGATCTCGCGCGCGGAGTTGATCCAGACCTCGGGCGCGATGTCTGGCTCGCCTTTCTCCGTCATGGAGGTGACGGTGGGCACCGTGTCGCCGGGCACGATCTCGGTATCGCAGCCGTAGCCTTCCTTGAGGATGATGTCCTCGACATGGGCCGCGACGCCGGCCGAGGCCCAGGTCATCTCGGCGATAGTCACCTTGCCGCAGGCCGCATCGGCCCCGCGCGCAAGGACAAGGGCGCCGGCAATCATGAGTGCCGCCGCCAGTGACATCGACAATCTAGACATTGGACTGCTCCCTGTGTGCATTGCGCTCATTCGACGGTGCAATGCTCATTCCGGAATTTGCCGGCACGGCAAATTCCTCCAAGCAGCGATCATAGTCAGCCCGGATGTCCCGTGGCAATCGGTCGTCTCAATTGTCTTGAGGGATAGTCTCGATTGTCTTTAGTGATGGGAGTGTTGGGCCCCCGCGCTGGAGCCGAGGGCGCGAGACCCCCGGTGCCGGCCGTCGGGGATCGGCGGCGCAAACCATGACCGTGGTGCGACATCCGGGAGAGGGGGAACGGCCCCTCGACGCGAAGCGTTATCCAACTGTATCAATGTGTTACGAGAAATTGGCTTGGTTTCGGAAAACCCCGGCTGCGCGGACGTTCAGGCTTGGCTGCGCAGCTCGCGTTCGGTCTGGGGGGCCGGCATGGGGCCGATGCCCTCGGCCACCATCTCACGCCATTCGCGCTTCTGCGGCATGATCGGCGGCACCGGGATGGTCGTCGGCTCGGGCGTAGCATCCGCGATCGGCTTCTCCATCCCCCGTCCCGTCACCTCGCCCCGGCGGAAGAAGCCGTTGTAGATGCTCCAGTGCAGCCGGTTGCGCGAGCCGGTGAGCGGGAAGCGCTTGGCTATCGAGGGCAGCGAATAGAAGTTCTTGTAGGCCCGCATGTGGCCTTCGCGGAGAACCTGGGTGGAGAGCTTCTCCGGCTGGTAGACGATGTGCCCCTGGTCGTAAAGATCCCAGTCGTAGGAGACGATCTGCCCGGCCTTCTTCATCTCGTACCAGGTGAGCGTGCCGGGATAGGGGGTCAGCACCGAGTAGGCGCATGAGTCGTACTTGGCGTCGATGTTGAAGTCCGGCGTCTCGTCGAAGACGGTCTCGTCGTCGCCGCCAAATCCGAACATGAAGAGGCCGAAGACCATGA
>JAPOPO010000563.1 GCA_026712885.1 Rhodospirillales bacterium
CTCGCGCGCGAGTTCGGCCCGCAGGGCATTCACGTGGGCCACGTCGTGGTTGACGGTGGCATCGACGGTTACCGGCTCAAGACCCGCGCGCCCGACTTCGCCGCGCGCATGGGCGAGGGCGGGCTGATCGGCCTGGACGGGATCGCGGAGTCCTATCGTTTCCTCTACCGCCAGCCGCGCAACGCGTGGACGCAGGAGCTGGACCTGCGTACCCACAAGGAGCAGTACTAGGCCCCTAGCGGCGATTGACACGGCGGAATAAACGCCGCTTTCTGCCGCCATGACCGAGAATCTGCCGCTCGACGGTGTCCGCGTCATCGACCTCGCGACCTTTATCGCGGGGCCGTTCACCGCCGCGGTGCTGAGCGAGTTCGGCGCAGAGGTCATCAAGGTCGAGCAGCCGGGGCTCGGCGACCCGCTGCGCAAGTTCGGCTCGCCCAGCCAGCGGGGCGACGGCTACGCCTGGCTTTCCGAGCAGCGCAACAAGAAGTCGGTCACCCTCGACCTGCGCCAGCCAGAGGGCGCGGCGCTGTTCAAGAGGCTGATCGGGACGGCCGATATCCTGTGCGAAAACTTTCGGCCAGGCACCATGGAGAAGTGGAGCCTTGGGCCCGACGCGCTCAAGGCCGTCAACCCCGGTCTCGTCATGGTGCGCATCTCGGGCTACGGCCAGAAAGGCCCCTACAGGGACCGCCCCGGCTTCGCCCGCATCGCCCATGCCTTCGGCGGCCTGACTCACCTCACCGGCGTGCCTGGCGGGCCGCCGCTGACACCGGGCTCCACCTCGCTCGCCGACTACATCTCGGGCCTCTACGGCGCCGTTGGCGCGCTCATGGCACTGCGCACCCGTGAAGACGTTGGCGGGCAGGTGATCGACATCGCGCTCTACGAATCGATCTTCCGCGTGCTCGACGAGATGGCGCCGCTCTATGCCGCCACCGGGTTCGTCCGCCCCAGGCTCGGGCTGATGACCAGCAATGTCTGCCCCCACGGGCACTTCGAATGCGGCGACGGCGGCTGGGTCGCGATCGCGTGCACCAGCGACAAGATGTGGCGCCGCATGGCCGCGGTGCTGGGCCGGGAGGAGCTGGGCGAGGACGAGCGCTACGCCACCAGCGCCCGGCGGGTAGAAAACCGCGACGAGGTCGAGGCCATGGTCACGGCCTTCACGCTCTCGCAGCCGCGCAACCGGGTGGTGGAGACCTGCAACGCCGGCGGCGTGCCGACGTCGCCCGTCTACTCCATCGCCGACATCTTCGAGGACCCGCACTACCGGGAGCGCGGCACCCTGAAGGGCGTCGTCGAGCCGGAGTCCGGCGAGGAGGTCCACGTGCCGAACGTGCTGCCCGCCATGTCCGAAACGCCGGGGCGGATCGAGAGCCTCGGCCCCAAGCTCGGCGCCCACAACGACGAGGTCTACGGCGGCCTGCTCGGTCTCTCGGCGGAAGAGCAAGACGCGCTACGCGAGAAGGGCGTGATCTGAATGAGAGTCCCGTGCCGGCTCTACCTGATCACGCCGCCGGCGATCGAGCTTGAGAGCTTCGCGCCTGCGCTCGAGACCGCGCTCGACGCGGGCGATGTCGCCTGCCTTCAACTGCGGCTGAAGGACACCGACGACGACGCCGTGCGCCGGGCGGGCGAGCGCCTGCTGCCGATCTGCCAGGCGCGCGAGGTACCGCTGCTCATCAACGACCGGCCGGATCTGGCGGCCGAGATCGGTGCCGACGGTGCCCACGTCGGCGCCGACGACGCGAGCTACGCGGACGCGCGCGAGCGGGTGGGCGC
>JAPOPO010000564.1 GCA_026712885.1 Rhodospirillales bacterium
CGCCGGTGTCGCCGGTCATGACGATGAGGCAGGTCAGCACCGGGCAGCCGGGCTGCAGGAAGTCGCGGGGGAAGTCCCCGCTCAGCGCGTTCCCGCGCCATCCGGGCCAGACCTCCGGAAAGGCCAGCGCGGTGAGCACGCGCACCGCGACATCGGCGCCGTCGGGGTCGTGAAACGCGAGCCCCTCCGGCGTCACGGTCATTGCCCGGCCCGGGGAGGCGCACTGGTTGTGCAGCGGATCCCTCGGCGACCAGCGCCGTTCCGGGCGCAACAGCGCGTCATTCACCGTCGCCCCCGATTTGCCCACCGCAGGTGCGATGAGTTCCACCGCCAGCGACAACAGCGAGTCGGGCTGAAGCCGCCGCGCGTGCGCGCCGGCCGAGGCGAGCGTGCCTTCGAGCGCCCGTCGAAAGGCGCCGAGCGCCGTCTCCGAGGCCGGACCGGGACGGCCCGCCAGGCTCGCGGTGACGAACACCCGGTAGTCCGCGCAGGTGAACGGCGGCCCGCCAGGATGCAGCGGGCTCCAGCCCGCGTGGCCGAACAGGCGCTCCCGGCGCTCGGCCATGACCGACAACAATCCGTGCTGGCGCACGGCAGATTCGGGCTGGCGCACCGCAGATTCGTGCTGGTGCACCGCAGATTCGGGCAGCGCACCCGATCTGCCCGGCGCAGCGGGTTGCCCCCGCGCAGCGGGTTGCCGCCGCGCAGTGGCCCAGGCCGACAGGGGGGCGCCGAACCTCGGGCTCGCCCAGTGGATGACCTGGATCGTGCAGCGCTCAGGGGCGGCATCGGCGAGCACACCGGCCAGGGCGCCGAGGGTCTCGGCGTCGATCCCGGCGAACGGCGGCAATTCCAGCGCGAAGCCGTGACTGGACTCGTTGATGTACAGTTCCGATCCTTCGTCCCAGGCCCGCCAGGGCAGCAGCTCGTGCAGCGCTTCCGGGCACCGCGGCGGGGTCCACGGCGCCATGGAGTCCGGGCCTTCGAAGATATCCATGAGCCGCGCAATCATGGAAGTTTCCATCCGGAGGCCTCGAACACCACGCGTACCCAGCTCGCCTCGTGATAGACGCCCAGAGAATCGACGTAGGGTGCGATCCAGATCCGCCCGATCACCTCGGGCGTTCGCAGATCGTCTACTTCCGGATCCGGCAGCGCAGAGGTGTCGGTGTGCGGTGTCTCGAGCGCTTCGCCCACATCCCCGGCATCGGTATCGGCCTCGCCAACATCCCCGTCCGGCGATGCCTCCGTCCGGTACTTGCCGAGCCGCCTCAGCCATGCGAACGGCCGGCAGCCGCCGCGGCATCCCCTGCGGGACGGCTGCGCGGCCGTGTCGTCGGCTGGGGCTTCGACCGCCGCCGCGGTCCGGTACAGGGGCGTTTCCGAGACCGGTACGCTCATGTCTGCCGTGACCGGCCCGGCCCCGGTATTCCCGTCCCGTGCGCCGGTTTGCCGTGCGCCAGCACCCGCGGGATCGGCGTCGGCCACGCTGACGCAGGGCTGCCCCTGCACCAGCGGGCACTGCCAGGCATTGCCCACGTGACTGGCTGCGCAGCCGCCCAGGAGCGGTGCGCCCAGCGTCAGCACGAGTGCCCACCGCAGCGCGGCGGTTCCCGTGAACTCTCTGCCGAACGATTCCTTCCTGCACGCGTTCATCCCTGATTCCCTCCGTCGATGTCCGGCCGCCCGTCGAGCCAGGCGCCTTCGAGAAACACCACGGTCACGGGCGTGCCCGCGGCAAGCTGAATCACCGGCTGGTACTGTTCTGCACGCCGTATGAGGTAGTCGCTGATCTGTTCGCCCGCGGTGCCCGCGCCCG
>JAPOPO010000565.1 GCA_026712885.1 Rhodospirillales bacterium
CTCGCGCGCGAGCTGGGCGGCCGTGAAGATGGTGAGCCGCTCCTTCTCCGTCGGATTGAGGTTCATCGGCCGTCGCCTCCCTAATGCGTCCCGTCATCAGAGTAGTCGCCGGCCCGCGCGGAAAACAGGCGAATTTGCCGCCGGTCGGCGCTTGCATAGACTCGGGCGCCCGTCAGGAGGGAGCCCCGCCGATGATAGCCAACGCCAACCACCAGATCGTCCTCGCCGCCCGCCCGGAAGGGGCGCCGAAGGAGACTGATTTCCGCCTCGTCGAGGCGCCGGTGCCGGAACCGGCGGACGGCGAGCTGCTGGTGCGGACGATCTGGCTCTCGCTCGATCCCTACATGCGGCTCAGGATGGGGACGGACCTGCGCTACTACCCGCCAATTCCGCTCGGCGACGTGATCGTGGGCGGCGCGGTCAGCCGGGTGGTGGAGAGCCGGCATCCGAAATTTCAGCCCGGCGATATCGTCGACGACTACACGGGCTGGCAGGACTACGCCATCGCGCAGGGCGCGAGCGCACGCAAGGTGGATCCGGCGTTGGGGCCGCTCTCGACCGCCATCGGCGTCCTCGGCATGCCGGGGCTCACCGCCTATCTCGGGCTCGTCAAAGTCGGCCGCCCCGCGCCGGGCGACACGGTCGTGATCTCGGCGGCGGCGGGCGCGGTCGGCGCCGTCGTGGGCCAGGTGGCGAAGATCGCGGGCTGCCGGGTGGTCGGCATCGCCGGTGGGGCGGAGAAGCTGCGCTACCTCACCCAGGAGCTCGGCTTCGACGAGGCCATCGACCGCCACGCGGACGATCTGCCCGGCTCCCTTGCCCAGGCGTGCCCCGACGGCATCGATGTCTATTTCGAGAATGTCGGCGGGCCCATCGGCGATGCGATCTATCCCCTGCTCGCCCATGGCGCGCGCGTGGTGATCTGCGGCGGCATCTCCCACTACAACGCAACCGAGCCGCCGAAGGTCGCGAGCCACCTCGCCCCCATCCTCTTCACCGAGACCGAGGTGAAGGGCTTCAACATCTATTCTTACGGCGCGCACTACGAGCACGCACGCAAGCGCCTCGCCCGCTGGCTCGGCGACGGCCGGCTCGCGTTCAAGGAAGACATCGTGGAGGGGCTGGAGAATGCGCCCCTGGCGTTTCAGCGCCTCTTCGACGGCCGCAACTTCGGCAAGCTGCTGGTCAAGGTCTCCGAAGAATGACCCGCGCGTCGCGCCGGCAGGCGCGCGGAATCAAAACGATTGCCCGCATCCGAGAGCGATAAAGAAGCCTCTATTCGTGCCCGTGGACGTGATCCTGGCCGACGCGGATGCAGACCGGCACGGGCCGGTCTTTGTCGGGGTTGGGGGGCGATTCGTGCATATGCTCCAGCTCTTCGAGTACGACGGCGGTAATGTAGGGGATCGGCAGTGCCATGGCCTCGGTGACGGGCACCCAGCCGAGGTCGAGCAGCTCGCCGTTGCCGTCGAGGGTGCCCACTATGTCCCCGGCGTGCGCCAGGAAGAATCGCGCGTTGAAGCGGCGGGGGAGTCCCGGTGGCGTCACGGCGCGGTAAATGTAATCGAGCCTGTCGAGTGCAGGCGCCACCCCGGTCGCGTGGAAGGCCCGCCACTCGGGCCGAACTTTCCCGTTCGCCGCCGGCGCCTCGAGCCCGAGCGCGAGTCCGGTCTCCTCGAAGGTCTCGCGCACGGCCGCAGCAGCCAGCGAGCGGGCGCGCGCCGGCGTGCATGCGCGCGCGAGCCGCGCGGCGACGGCGGGCCTCAACTCCGTCGCCGGGCGCACCCAGCGGTC
>JAPOPO010000566.1 GCA_026712885.1 Rhodospirillales bacterium
GATGCGGGAAAACCGCACGTCCGGTTTGATGAGCGGGGACTGGAAACGCGGCGCAGGGGAGCCGGACTGCGGCCCGGAGCGAAAGCGACGGAACTGCCACCGGACCCTACACGCTGGCGCGCCAGTCCTCGACTCTACCGCCGAGCGAGATGGCCTTGGCGTACAGCGCATCGACCCTGTCGTTGCTGCCGACATCGAAGGCGGTCATGGTTCCGTTGCCGGGCTGGGCGTCGTTGCCGTCGGCGGGCTTGATAATCATGAACATGGCGCCGTCGCCGTCGGACCAGCCGACGTAGCGGTCCGATTCCAGCGCGCGCTTGGCGCCCAAATCGGCCAGCAGTTCGTCCCAGAACGTCGCCGCGCGCTCCAGATCGTTAGTTCCGACGGTGATATAGCCGATCATGCTCGTCTCCCTTCGCGTTGCTCAAGCGCGGTCCTCGAAAGGATGCGCCATCGATTGGGTCTTATCCCACGGCGCACCGGAGTGGGCGAGAGAGGTTCCGCACAGGGTTTCTCCTAGGGCATTTCCTCGATCGTGGGGAGCGACGGAATCTGGTCGAGCCAGTGCTGCTTCGAGCGGTTGTAGATATGAACCTTCGGGACCAGTTGGTCGCGCTGTTTGATGCTGCCGACGCGGAGGCCGTAGAAGGGTCCCGCGGGGTCCGAGGTCGCATAGATGGGCGAGCCGCAAGTCCCGCAGAAGCCCTGTTGGCGCGGATTGCCGCTGTCCGCGATCTTGACGTAGACCTTGATCTCGCCGGTGAGCAGGGTGAAGGCGTCCTCCTTGGTGAACGCGACCGTGCGGAACGCCGAGCCCGAGAGCGTCTGACAATCCGTGCAGTTGCAGATCAGGATTCGGTCCGTGTTGAGGTCCGCCTCGTAGGTGATTTGCCCGCAGAAGCAGGTGCCGTCCACCTTCATCGTATTCCTCCCTTCGCTGAAAACCCGGGCCGCACCGGCCTCCACTACTCGAAGACGATGCGCGGCAGATAGCAGGAAACGACCCAGTTGGGCCGGTCGACGATCTCGCTGATGCGCAGGTCGGCGCAGACGCTGCACAGCATGTAGGCCTCCGCCGCCTTCAGGCCGCGTGAGGCGCCGAGCCGGTCGATCATGCCGCGCACGGCGTTCTGCGCCGCCTCCATCAGGTCCGGGCCGATCCCCGTGGTGACCTCGTAGCCCTTGCCATCGAGATGGCGCGAGACCGGGCCCGGTGTCTCGAAGCGCGGGAAGCGCAGCCCTTCGTTCTTGATCAGGTCGAGGCGGACAACCGGCGCCATCGGCGATTCGATCGCCGTGCCGCAGACCTCGCCGTCTCCCTGCGCGCAATGCGGGTCGCCGATGGAAAAGAGCCCGCCGGGCACCTGCACCGGCAGATAGAGGTCCACGCCGATGGTGAGGTCGCGGATGTCCATGTTGCCGCCGCTCTCGTAGGGCGGCACGGTGCTGAAGCCGCCGGGCTCCGCGCGGGCGAGGCCGATGGTGCCGCAGAAGGGCTTGAGCGGCACCCTCGCGATGCTGGAGAAGGCGGCGGGCTCGCGAAAGCTCGTGTCGTATGACCAGATGTTGAGGGACGGCTCCGGGAAGTCGTCGGCCAGCAGGCCGAAGCCCGGAACGATCGCGGTCCAGGCCCAGCCGGAAGGCGTGAGGTCCACCAGGGTCGCCTTGATGGTGTCGCCGGGCTCGGCGCCGTCCACGTAGACCGGACCGGCGATGGGGTTGACCCGGTCGAAGTCGAGGTTGGCGATCGCCTCCGGGGTGGAGTCCGGCGCGATCTGCCCGCACACCGCATCGACCTCCCCGAACGCCACGGTCTCTCCCGGTGCGACGGTTGCCGCCGGCGGGCGGGCGTTGTCCCAGGTCATGTGCTGATGGCTGGCGTGAATGGTGCGCACGCCAACCGCCCCGTCGGTTACGCTCACAAGGGACCCTCCCTGCCGCTTGCTACGCCCGCACGGCCTCGGCCAGGAAGGTGGGGTCCTCCCCGCGCCGCAGCATGGCGAGGAGCTTGAGGTTCACGGCGATGTAGCCCGGCGCCACCTCGTTGATCCCGGCGAGCTTGGAGTCCGGCCGCTCGCGCAGCTCCCGGCTCAGCGCGCCCAGCTTGTGAAAGGGCACGCCGGGGAAGAGGTGGTGCTCGGTGTGGTAGGGCATCTGCCACATCAGCCAGCGCAGGATCGGGCCCGCGCGGGTCGTGCGCGTACTCCCGATCACGCCGCGCCCGTTGGGCAGGCCGTGGTGCTCCGCCGCGACGTAGAGACGATAAAAGAACGTGGTGGCCACCATCGGCCCCCACACGCAGATGAGCGCCGCCCAGCTCCCGAAGTAGACCGAGAGTGCGACGACGGCTGCATAGCCGAGCAGGTAGAGCCGCGCTTCGCGGATCACGATGCGCCGCTCCTTCTCCCTCAGGAAGGGCTCTGGCGCATGGCCGAAGGCGGGTGTCACGACGTTGCGGATCAGCGCGATCCATAGGGCCAGACCGGACACGAATTTGAGATAGCCCATGAACGTCCACGGCTTCTGGACCAGGAGCTCCGGATCGTGACCGGCGACCTTGGTGTGTCGGTGGTGGGCGAAATGGAAGAAGCGCTGATAGCTGTGGGCATAGAAGCGGGGGAAGCTCGCC
>JAPOPO010000567.1 GCA_026712885.1 Rhodospirillales bacterium
GTCAGCCCCGTGAGCGAGGGCACCTTCATGCACATGATGTTCGCGTCCGCGCCATCGTCGGCGAAGATGACGCGGGTGTGCGCCACCGGCACGCCGCGCTCGCGGCAAAAGGCGAGCAGCCCCACGGTCGCGTCGATCGCCTCCTGGATGTTGCCGCCGCCGAACTTCGCCGGGTCGGTGAAGCCGTTGACGAAATCGACGATCAGCAGCGCCGCCTTCTCACCGAAGCCGAGCCGGTTCCCAAAATTCTGGGTCTTGTAGATATCAATGTCCGAAGCCATGCCGCACCCCCGCCGCGTCTAGCTGTTGGAGAACAGACGGAACCCCGTCATGTGTCAAGCGGCGTCTCGGGCGCGGCTGATATCGTGGCGCCGCCGTCGCTCTCGACCGTGACCGCGGCCAGCTTGCCGTTCCCCAAGTGAAACTCGCACCGCCCGCTGGTCTCCCGCGCGCGCCCGTCAGCGTCTTCGACTCTCAGGGTGAACCGGCAGGTTGAGCGCTGCCCGGCCTCGTCCACCTCATGGCTCAGCACTTCGTGCCGGATCGTCGGATAGTCCGCCAGCATTCGCGCGAGATACCGCTTGATCTCGCTGTCCCGGCCGCGGTGGCTCCGGCCATCCACGGAGAGCACCGCGTCGTGGGCGAAGCAGTCGAGCACCGTGCCGAGGTGCCGGAAGTCGATATTGCTGTAGTAGCTGTGCTCGACCAGATTGACGATCTGGGCGCGCCTGAGCGTCACCACCGGCGCCTCCTCTCACCTGAGGCTTCATCGTAGCGGCCGAGGGCCGGCCCGCCAAAACAGGGGCGGCATCGCCGTGACCGCTCTCTGGCCAAATCGGGGCCGAGGCCATAGTCTGATTCGAAAGGAGCGGGCGCCATGCATGCATTCAACTATCGTCGTGCGACATCGGTGGAAGACGCGGTTGCCGCCTTCAATGGCGCGGCCGACGGCGCCTATCTGTCGGGCGGCCACACGCTGCTGCCGACGATGAAGCAGCGCCTGGCGGCGCCCTCCGATCTGATCGACCTTGCGGGGCTCACGGCGCTGAACGGTATCATGGTGGATGACGAGGCGGTCGAAATCGGCGCGCTCACGCCCCATGCAGCCGTTGCGGCCTCCGCCGAGGTGCAGGGGGCGATTCCGGCGCTCGCCGCGCTCGCCGGCAAGATCGGAGACCCGCAGGTGCGCAACAAGGGCACCATCGGCGGCTCCATCGCCAACAACGACCCGGCGGCGGACTATCCGGCCGCCCTGGTCGGGCTCGGCGCCACCGTCGTCACCGAGCGGCGCACCATCGCGGCGGACGACTTCTTCACCGGCCTCTTCGAGACCGCGCTGGAGGAGGGCGAGCTCGTGACCGCCGTCCGCTTTCCCCGCCCCAACAAGGCCGGTTACGCGAAGTTCCCGAACCCCGCGTCGCGCTACGCCATCGTCGGCGTGATGGCGGCGGAGACGGCGTCAGGCGTGCGTATCGCGGTGACCGGCGCGGGCGCCTGCGTGTTCCGCGCGTCCGCCATGGAGGCCGCGCTGAGCGGTGGGCTGGACCCGGAGGCGACGCTGCCGGCGCTCTCCGACGAAGGGCTCAATTCCGACATCCACGCAAGCGCCGAGTACCGTGCCCACCTGGTGGGCGTCATGGCCCAGCGCGCGATGGCTGCCGCCCAGTAGCGGGAGGCTCCCCGTCACGACAAGTTGAAGCATTGCGATTGGCGCAGGGGCCCGGCAGGTCCGACATTCCACCCGTCACTGGACGGAGGATGCCCCGATGCGATCCCTTGCACTCTCAGCACTAACGCTTCCCGCACTCGCGCTCGCCGGAGCGCTCGCGCTCCAACCTGCTGCGGCGCGCGAGGCGCCGTCGGGCTGGTTGTACGAGTGGGGGGAGACGGATTTCTCCCAATCGTCGATCTCGTTCGACGAGATCATGTCCGGCGGGCCGCCCAAGGACGGCATCCCCGCGATCGA
>JAPOPO010000569.1 GCA_026712885.1 Rhodospirillales bacterium
ACGAAGCCGCAGCAGCCGAGGCAGAAGGCGCCGTGGCCCACGCCCATTCGGAAGGCGCCCGCCCGGCCCGGCCGCCAGTGCCCCATGATGAAGGCCATGGGCGAGCGGCAATGCTTGAGGCAGGCGTACTTGAGCGGCGTCCACTGATAGACGCCGGCGACGATGAACAGCACGCCGCCGAGGATCGTGCTGGTGGCGACCATCATCGGCGAGAGCAGCGCCGCATTCTGCAGGCCCCATTGCATTGCCGTCGCGGCCACGCTGAACGCCGCCCAGACCAGCACATAGCCGAGCGCGAAGAGCGTGGTTGCGGCGAAGGGGCGGCCGCCGCTCTCCGAGCGGTCCACGCGGGCGAAGATCAGGATCATCGGCGCCGCGCTTGGCACCATCATGGCCACCATCATCACCGCCCACATGGCCCACATCAGCAGGCCGTCGGTCACGCTCCAGGCCTGCATCTGCATCATGGCGCCGTCCGCGTGCGCCATGTTGCCGCCCATGTCGAGGGCCATGTCGATGAGATAGAGCCAGGCGAGCGCGGCCGCGACCACGAGCCCGGCCAGCACAACCAGCCGGTCGCGTCGCGCGATTCCCTCGATCACGGGCCTGGCGGTCGCGCCGTCAGTCGCACTTCGCGGTAAGGCCACCGTCCACGACCAGATCGGCCGCGGTCACGTAGGCGGCCTCGTCGGAGGCCAGGAAGAGCGCTGCGTGGGCCACGTCCCAGCCCGAGCCCATGCGGCCCATGGGCACCTGGGCGTGGCGCTTGGCGACCAGGGCTTCGAGGTCGCCCTTGCCGTACTGGGCGGCGAGGCGCGCTTCCACCAGCGGCGTGTGCATCAGCCCGACCGAGATTGAGTTGCAGCGCACGCCGCGGGCCGCGTACTGCACGGCGACCGCCTTGGTGAACTGAACCAGCCCCGCCTTCGCCGCCGCATAGGCCGCGTGGTGGTTGCCGACGAAGCGGAGCCCCGCGACCGAGGAGATATTGACGATGGCGCCCGCGCCCTGCGCCTCCATCACCGGCAGCGCACACTTGGTGGTGAGGAAGGCGCTGGTGAGGTTGAACTCCAGCTGCCCGGCCCAGTCCTCCTCGCTGAGCTCGACCGGCCCGCCCGGCACCGAGCCCCCCACGTTGTTGACCAGCACGTTCAGTGCGCCCCAATGCTCGCAGACTGCAGATATCACCCGTTCGATCTGGCTGCTGTCGGTTACGTCGGCGGTCTCGACAGCACAGGCGTTGCCCTCGCTCTCGATCATCTGCCGCGTCGCCTCGGCAGCCGCCGTGTCGCGGTCGACTGCGACGACGCGCGCACCCTCGCGGGCGAACAACACGGCGGTGGCGCGGCCGTTGCCCCAGCCGGGGCCGACCGAGCCCGCGCCCGTGATTAGCGCGACCTTGCCATTGAGACGCCCTGCCATGTCAGCACTCCATTGCCCGCCGCATACCTGCGTAGCCGGTCCTGCCGGCCCTCAGCCCCCGCTCTCGTGGTAGGCCCGCGCGATATCCGCACGCCGACAGATCCACACGTCGTCGTGGCGCAGCACGTGCTCCAGAAAGCGCCGGAGCGCCGCCAAGCGCGCCGGTCTCCCGATCACGCGGCAATGCAGGCCCACGGAAAGCATCGCGGGGTGCCCGTTGACACCCTCCCGGTAAAGCTCGTCGAAGGCCGCGCAGAGATACTCGGCGAATGCCACCGGCGAGGCGAAGCCGTTCGGCGTACTGAATTTCATGTCGTTGCTGTCCAGGGCGTAGGGAATGACCAGGTGGCGATCGCCGCCTTCCAGTTCAAGCCAATAGGGAATGTCGTCGTCGTAGGCGTCAGAATCGTAGAGCAAACCGCCGCATTCGATTGCGAGTCGGCGTGAGTTCGCGCTCACCCGGCCGCAGTAGAAGCCGACCGGCGCCTCGCCCGTCTGCTCGCGGATGGTCTCCTTCGACTTCAGGATGTGCTGGCGCTCGACGTCCTCGGGGACGCTGGCATAGTCGAACCAGCGCCAGTTGTGGCTCGCGACCTCGAAACCCTGCCCGGCACAATAGCGGCCGACATCCGGGTTCAGCGCGAGCGCCTGGCCCACGCCGAAAATGGTCGCCGTCACGCCCAGCTCCTCGAAAAGCCGCAAGATGCGCCAGACGCCGGCGCGCGCGCCGTAGTCGTAAAGGCTCTCGGTGTTGTGGTCGCGCTGGCCCTCGCGCGCCTCGATGCCGCAAATCTCGTGGATGTAGCTCTCGGAGGTGCCATCGCCATTGAGGATCGACCGTTCGGCGCCTTCTTCGTAGTTGAGGACGAGGCTCAGCGCGAGGGGGCTGTCGTCCCGCCAGGGCGGCCGCGGGCGTGTACGGCCGTATCCAACGAAGTCGCGATCGTTCATGGCGCTCATGAACCGGGATCCTTCGGCGATGTGGGCTCAGTTATATCGTGCCAGGTCGTGAGCCGGTGGCCGCCACTCTATCACCAGCCTAATGTCAGCGCAGGAACGGTGACTGTTCCTCCATGAAGGTCATCACGTCGGCATGGCTCGGCTGAGGCGCGATGGCGCCGACGCCGGATGCAGTCAAGGCGCCCACTGCGTTCGCGTACCGGCCTGCCTTGGCGAGCTCTGCATCGCGGAGCAGGGACAGGACGAAGCCGGCACTGAACGCATCGCCCGCCCCGGTGGCATCGACCGCATCGACCCTCCAGGCCGGAATGCGACAATGCTCCCCGGTATCGCTCTTGATGAGACAGCCGTCGGCTCCGAGCTTCGCCACCGCGAACCGGGGTCGCTCACCCACGATGCGATCGAGAACGGCTTCGAGCGGGGTGCCGCCATACAGATAGGCGGAATCTTCCTCGCTCACGAAAACGACGTCGGCGAGTGCCACCGCGGCCTCGAAGTTGTGGCGCAGAGTGTCGCGGTCTCCGAGCGCCGGGCGCACGTTGGCGTCGTAACTGACGGTGGTGCCAGCCTCCCGCGCCAACGCCATCGCCACGCCGACCGCGTCCGCGCACGAGCGCGAAATCGCCTGCGAGATGCCGCTCGCGTGCAGGACGCGGGCGCCAGCCACATAGTCGGGGTCGATATCCGCGCCCGCGAGGTAGCTCGCCGCCGAGCCGCGGCGGACATAGTCGAAGCGATGCTTCCTTTCCTCCGTATAGGTGACGAAATAGATGCCGGTGTGGTGATCCGCGTCGACCTTGACCTGGGTAGCATCGACGCCGTGCGTCTCCAGCATCGCGGTGAAGGCCGTGCCGAACGCATCCTGTCCCACCCGCGTGACATAGCCGCAGGCGCCCCCCAGACGCGCGGCCGCGAGCACGAAGTTTGCCGTGCCCCCGCCCCAGCCGCTGCGGAAATGATCGACGTCACCCAATCGGCCGACCGATTCGGCGGCCATCTCCGCGAGGGGTTCTCCAATGGCAATCAGGTCAGGCAACCGGCGCTCCCACAGCCGACGAAATCGCGGTCGTTGATGATGCTCATGGGCCGGGGCTCTCGGGCGATTGAGGGGCGGTAATGTCGTGCCAGGTCGTGGACCGGAAGAAGGTGCGGTCGAAGCCGGCACCGTTCCAGGTGGTCATCTTCCGCACGTGGACGAGAAAGGGCTCTCTGGGAAATCCGAACGTCGTCTCAGCATAGGCGACGCCCGGCGCCCCCAGGTACCGCTCCGCCATCCTGCAGGCCGGCGTGATCCAGTCGAAGTCCTCCGGCAGAAACTCCGCCTCGCCCAGGACGCTCACGCGCATGTAGGGCAGGCCGGGATTGTCGACGAGGAGACCGCAGCGCGGGTCGCGGTGCAGGTTCTGCACCATGCTGGTGCGCGCTTTGCTGATCACGAGGAACGCGTTGTCCTGCGCCAGCCAGTCGAACCAGACCGGGCTCACCACCGGCCAGCCGTCGACCATCGTGGTGGCAATCTTCGCGAACATCGTTCCCGAGGTGAGAAACGTGTCGCGCTCCTCGACGGTCATCCCTCGCCCGCTGTCAGACGTCATCGCCATGGCGCGTCTCTCCCTTCCCGTCGCGGGCATAGGCACCGCAACACCCGGCCATCGCTCGGGGCCGAAGGATAGGCGCAGCCGGTTACCTTTGCACGCCGACCTGCCGTAGGCAGCGTGCCCGTGATAGGGTTCGCGCGCCTCGTGGCGGGTGTGCAGTAAGGGAAGGCCGGAACATGAGGGATCAGGCGCGGGTGGTGGTGATCGGCGGCGGCATCGTCGGCTGCAGCGTGCTCTACCATCTGGCGAAGCTCGGCTGGTCCGACGTGGTTCTGGTCGAGAAGACCGAGCTCACCGCGGGCTCCACCTGGCACGCCGCCGGGCTGCTGCCGCTCTTCAACATGAGCTACAGCGTCGGCCAGCTCCACAAGTACTCGATCGACCTCTACCAGCAGTTGGAAGAAGAGACCGGGCAGGCGGTGAGCTTCCACCGCACCGGCAACCTCCGCCTCGCCACCAACCAGGAGCGGATGGACGAGTACCGCAACTACTGCGGCACCGCGAACACCATCGGCGTCCCCTTCGAGCTGATCGGCCCCAACGAGATCGGCGACCTCTGGCCGCTCTGCAACCTCGACGGGCTGGTGGGCGCGCTTTTCCACCCCCACGACGGCCACGTCGCGCCTGTGGACGTGACTCAGGCGCTGGCCAAGGGCGCACGCGACCGGGGCGCGGAAATCAACCGCAACACCGAGGTGACGGGGATCGAGCGCACCCGTACGGGCGAGTGGCTGGTCAAGACCGCGCGCGGCGATATCACCTGCGAGATCGTGGTAACCGCCACGGGCTCCTGGGCAAGGCAGGTGGGCGCCATGGTGGGCCTCGACCTGCCGGCGATCCCGGTCGAGCACCAGTACCTCGTGACCGACACGATCCCGGAGCTGGAGGAGCGTAAGGAGCAGGGCCTGCCCGAGATGCCGGTGCTCAGGGAGAGCGATGCCTCCTACTACATGCGGGAGGAGCGCCAGGGCCTGATTCTCGGCCCATACGAGAGAAACGCGCCGGCCTGGGCGGTGGACGGCGTGCCGGAGGGCTTCGGGCAGGAGCTGCTGCCGCCGGACGTGGACCGCCTGGAGCCCCACATCGAGGCCGCGATCAACCGGGTGCCCATGTTCGTCCGCGCCGGGATCAAGGACTGCGTCAACGGCCCGATCCCCTACACGCCAGACGGTAACCCGCTCATCGGCCCGGCCCATGGCCTGCCCAACTTCTGGCTGGCGGAGGGCTTCAGCTTCGGCATCACCGCCGCCGGTGGGGCCGGCTGGCAACTCGCGGGTTGGATTGCCGAGGGCGAGCCCTCCATCGACATGCTGGCGGTGGACCCCAGACGCTTCGGCGCCTACGCCAACAAGAACTACACCAGGGCCAAGAACGAGGAGGCCTACGCCCACGTCTTCATCATCCACTCCCCGGACGAGGAGCGGCCTGCGGCGCGCCCCGCCAAGACCAGCCCCTGCCACGAGCGGCTTGCGGCGCGCGGCGCCGTCTGGGGCCAGCGCTATGGCTGGGAGCGGCCCAACTGGTTCGCACCCGAGGGCGCCGAGCCCAAGGACGACTGGAGCTTCCGCCGCACCAACTATTTCGGGCCCGTTGGCGCCGAGTGCCAAGCCGTGCGCGAGCGCGCCGGTTTGATCGATATCACCAGCTTCTCCAAGTTCAGGGTGTCGGGGCCGGGGGCGGAAGCAGCGCTCGACCGGGTGCTCGCCAACCGGCTGCCGAAGGCTGCGGGCCGTATCAAGCTTGCCCACGCGCTGACGGTGACCGGCGGCGTGCGCTCGGAGTTCACGGTGCTGCGCGAGGGTCCGGACTCCTTCTACCTGGTGAGCTCGGGTGCCGCCGAGCGCTACGACCACGATTTCCTGCTGCGCCACGTGGCGGGCGAGGGCGTGAGCATCGAGAACATCACCACGGCCCACGGCGTGCTGGTACTGGCGGGTCCGCGTTCGCGCGACATCCTGCAAGCCGTGACGGATGCGGACCTCTCCAACGAGGCTTTCCCCTGGCTCACGGCGCAGCCCATCTCCATCGGCGTGGCCCCCACCGTTGCCATGCGGGTCAACTTCGTGGGCGAGCTGGGCTGGGAGCTGCACCACCCCATCGAGTACCAGAACCGCATCTTCGACGCGCTGATGGAGGCGGGTGCCGACCACGGCCTCGGCATGTGCGGCATGCGGGCGATGGACTCGCTCAGGATCGAGAAGTCCTACCGCATGTGGGGACAGGACCTGACCATCGAGTATTCCGCCTTCGAGGCCGGCCTGGACCGCTTCGTCGCGCTCGACAAGGGCGACTTCGTCGGCCGCGAGGCGTTGGTGGCCCAACGCGAGGCGGGTGTGCCGCAGGACTTCGTCACCCTCGAGGTGGAGGCCGACGACGCCGATCCCTGGGGCAACGAGCCGATCTACGACGGAGAGACCATGATCGGCCGCGCGACCTCCGGTGCCTACGGCCACACGGTGGGCCTGAGCCTGGCGCTCGGCTACGTGGCCCGCGACCACGCGGTGCGCGGCCGCCGGCTCGCCGTCGAGATCCTGGGCGAGCGGCGCCCGGCGCGCATCGTCCCCAACTCGCCCGTAGATCCGTCCAATGAGCGGCTGCGCGCCTAGCCCGCGCGCGGCGAGCCCCACACGCAGCACTGAGGAGGCAGCATGGCACTGGCCGAGCGCGACATCGACGTAGAAGGGCACCGGGTCCACCTCTGGGAAGGGGGCGAGGGCTTCCCCATCCTGATGCTGCACGGCTCCGGTCCGGGCGCGGGCACCGTCGGCAACTGGCGCCTGGTGCTGGAGCCGCTGGCGGCGCGCTACCGCATCGTCGCCACCGACCTGATCGGCTTCGGCGCCTCCGGTCGCAAGACGGAAGAGCCCTATTTCGATCTGCCGCTCTGGCGGCGGCAGGCCCAGGCGGTGCTCGACCTGCTGCCCGCAGGCGAGGCCGGCGTGATCGGCCATTCGCTTTCCGGCAGCCTGGCGTTGGGGCTCGCCATGGAAAATCCGCGCATCACAAAGGTGATGACCACCGGCGCCATGGGCGCGCCCGCGCGCGCCAACCGTGAGACCGAGATCTGCTGGCGCTTCCCCGAGACCCGAGAGGAGCTGCGCGAGGCGGTGGAGATCCTGGTCCACGATCCCTTGGTCATTACCGACGCCTTCCTCGATGCCCGCATGGCGATCCTCCACGACGGCGAGTACGGCCCCTACTTCCGCAGCATGTTCGCCGGCGACAAGCAGCGCTACATCGACGAGGCGGTGCTGCCGCCGGACCGGCTGTCGGCCCTCGCCTGCCAGGTGATGATGCTCCACGGCCGCGACGACCGGCCCTTCCCGTGCGAGGAGAACACCCGGGTCCTCGCCCGCCATCTCCACAAAGCCGACACCTTCGTGATCGCAGAGTGCGGTCATTCGCCGGCTCTGGAACATCCTGATAAACTGCTGGCTATGGCGCAGATGCTGTTCGGCTGACGCCGAGCCAGGCGAAGCGCGCCACGACGCGCGACTGGACACCGGGGGTGCGCGTGAACGCGCACCGACGAGACGATGGAGTGGGCGATGCGTAGACACATTCGATGCGGACAGCTGTTCACCGGCACAGGCGACGGCGCCGAGCGCGACCAGACGGTGGTGACGGAAGGCGAGCGCATCGCCTACGTCGGGCCGAGCGCGGGCGCGCCCGTGGTGGCGCCGGACGACGAGGTGGTGGATCACTCCGGCCATTTCGTGCTGCCGGGCCTGATCGACGTCCACGTCCACCTCTCCTACGGCAATGCCACGACCGAGGAGGACATCGACCTCTACGCGCCGGTCGAGTTCCGCGCGCTGCGCGGGATGGAGGCGGCGCAGAGGGTGCTC
>JAPOPO010000580.1 GCA_026712885.1 Rhodospirillales bacterium
AACTTCTCCAACCTGCGCGGCGAGGGCGAGCCGCTCTCGGGCGGGGGCAAGTCCTCCGGCCTGATGAGCTTCCTCAAGATCGGCGACCGCGCCGCCGGCGCCATCAAGTCGGGCGGCACAACCCGGCGCGCCGCCAAGATGGTCATCGTCGATGTCGACCACCCCGACATCGAGGACTTCGTCTCCTGGAAGGTGGTCGAGGAACAGAAGGTCGCGGCGTTGGTCAGCGGATCGCAGCTTCTGCACACCCACCTCAACGCCATCGTCGATGGCTGTCATGCGGGCGCCGGTGCCGGCCGCTTCGAGCCCAAGTTCAACACGGCGCTCAGCGACGCGGTGCGCGAGGCGCGGAAGGCGCTGGTGCCGGAGAGCTGCATCCATCGCGCGATCCGCTGGGCCGAGCAGGGCTTCACGGAGATCGACTTCCGCATCTACGACACCGACTGGCAGTCGGAGGCCTATCTCACCGCCTCGGGACAGAATTCCAACAACTCGATCCGCGTCACCGATGACTTCCTGCAGCGGGTCAAGGCCGGCGGCGATTGGAACCTGATCCGGCGTACCGACGGCAAGGTAGCGAAGACCATCGATGCGCGCGGGCTCTGGGATCAGATCACCGAGTCGGCTTGGGCGTCGGCCGATCCCGGCATCCAGTTCGACAGCACCATCAATGCTTGGCACACCTGCCCGGCGGGCGGACGGATCAACGCGTCCAACCCCTGCTCCGAGTACATGTTCCTGGACGACACGGCGTGCAACCTCGCCTCGCTCAACCTGATCACCTTCCGGCGCGAGGACGGCAGCTTCGACATCGAGAGCTTCGAGCACGCGGTCAAGCTCTGGACCATCGTGCTCGAGATCGCGGTGGTGATGGCGCAGTTCCCGTCGCGCGAGATCGCACTTCGCTCCTACCGCTACCGCACGCTCGGGCTGGGCTTCGCCAATCTGGGCGGGCTCCTCATGTCGCTCGGGCTTTCCTACGACAGCACCGAGGGCCGGTCGCTCTGCGGCGCCATCAGCGCGCTCATGACCGGCACCTCCTATGCGGCCTCGGCGGAGATGGCCGGCGAATGCGGCGCCTTCCCCGCGTTCGACGAGAACCGGGACGCCATGCTGCGGGTGATGCGCAATCACCGCGCTGCCGCACATGGCGAGAGCGATCGCTTCGAAGGTCTCGACATTCGCCCGGTGCCGCTCGACCACGCCAACCTGCCCGACCGTGCGCTCGGCAAAGCCGCGAAGCGCGCCTGGGACCGCGCGGTGAAGCTCGGCGAGAAGCACGGCTACCGCAACGCCCAGGCGACGGTGATCGCACCGACCGGCACCATCGGCTTGGTCATGGACTGCGACACCACCGGCATCGAGCCCGACTTCGCCCTGGTCAAGTTCAAGAAGCTCGCCGGCGGCGGGCACTTCAAGATCATCAACGGCACGGTGCCCAAGGCGCTGAAGACGCTCGGCTACACCCCGGCGCAAATCCGCAAGATGGTCGCCTATGCGGTCGGCATCGGCACCCTCAAGGATGCGCCGGCGATCGACCACGCCGCGCTCGCACGCAAGGGTTTCACGCCGGCGGTCATCAAGCGCGTCGAAGGCGCCCTCGATGCCGCCTTCGACCTGAACCTCGCGTTCAACAAGTGGACCCTCGGCGTCGAATTCTGCACCGGCACGCTCGGCCTCGATGCACGCGACCTCGATCGCCCGGACTTCGATCTGCTGCGCGCCATCGGCTTCAGCGCTGGCGAGATCGAGGCGGCGACGCTGCATTGCTGCGGCGCCATGACGCTGGAAGGCGCACCGCACCTCAAAGTCGAGCACCTGCCGGTCTTCGACTGCGCCAACCCGTGCGGGCGCACCGGCTCCAATCGCTGCCTCTCGACCGAGAGTCACGTGCGCATGATGGCGGCGGCCCAGCCCTTCGTATCGGGCGCCATCTCGAAGACCATCAATCTGCCGATGGACGCCACCGTCGAGGACTGCCGCCGGGCTTACGAGCTCTCCTGGCGCCTCGGCCTCAAGGCCAACGCGCTCTACCGCGACGGCTCGAAGCTCTCCCAGCCGCTGACCGCGCTCGCCCTTGGCGAAGGGCTTGAAGAGGCAGCGGACGAGGAGGCAGCCGAAGCACCACCGGCCGTGGCGCGCCGGCCCGACCCGATCGCCGTGGCCGAGCGCATCGTCAAGCAGGTCATCCGCGAGGGCGAGCGGCGGCGCTTGCCCCATCGCCGGCGCGGCTACACCCAGAAGGCCATCGTCGGCGGGCACAAGGTCTATCTCAGGACCGGCGAGTTCGAAGACGGCGCGCTCGGCGAAATCTTCATCGACATGCACAAGGAAGGCGCATCCTTCCGCAGCCTGATGAACAACTTCGCGATCTCGATCTCGATCGGCCTGCAATACGGCGTGCCGCTCGACGAGTACGTCGATGCCTTCACCTTCACCCGGTTCGAGCCAGCGGGGATGGTGGTCAACAACGACGCCATCAAGATGAGCACGTCGATCCTCGACTACATCTTCCGCGAGCTCGCCATCTCCTATCTCGGGCGCAGCGACCTGGCTCATGCCGAGGCCGAGGACCTGCTACCGGACACCATAGGCGGCGGCGAGGAGCAGACCGTGCGCGCGCCGATGCTGCCTGACAAGACCGGGCGCGCCGGCCCCGGCGCGAGTTCCGATGATCCGGTAAGTGCGGGTTACGTGCGCTCCAATCTGCTGGTGCTCAACGGCGGTGCCGGCGGCGACAAAGCGGTTGTCCGTGAGAGCGCCCGCCGGCGGGAGACGCCGGCGGGGGGTAGGCCCGGGGCCGCTGACAGTCAGAGCGGCCATTCTGCAGCGTGGCCTGCCAAGCGCGAGCGGAAACTTAACCTGGAGGTAGACGGCTCGACGGCGAGCGGTCAACCCATACGTCAGGCCCGCGGCAAGGGCTACGAAGGCGAGGCCTGCAGCGATTGCGGAAACTTCACGCTGGTCCGTAACGGGACCTGCATGAAGTGTGTGACTTGCGGCGCTACCAGTGGTTGTTCCTGACGACCGTCCATCTCCCGCGGTCTTAAACCACTGGCACTGGGGAGTGCGTGCAAAGCGCACTCCCCTTCTTTCCTCTACCTATTGCAGCGCCGTTTGCCGGAGCCGTCAAGCGGCCAGAGAGAGCACCGTCTAGCGAAACTGTCGTCGGCAGAGCCCAAAAAAGGCCACGAGCAGAGGAAGACCGATGAGCATCACCACGAAACTGGGTGCGCTCGGCGCGGCGGCGATTGCGCTGGTGATGGGTCTTGCGGCGTGTCAGACGGCGGGAACGGTCACCTCCCTCTTCACCGACACCGGCGAGGAGACGTTTACATCCTGGCTCTCCAAACCGGAGGGCGATGGCCCCTTCCCCGCGGTCGTCCTGATGCACGGCTGCAGCGGAACCGAGAGGGGCACGACGCATCAGACGGTTTGGCGCGGCTTGAAGCGTCACTCGCAATTGCTGAACCAAAACGGATACGTCACGCTCATCGTCGACAGTTTCGGCCCGCGCCGCATCACCGACGGCTGCCAAACCGGCGGAAAATACTATCCCATGCAGATCGGCGATGCGCACGCCGCCTTCGATCATCTGGCATCGCTGCCCTTTGTGGACGGTGAGCGCATCGGTGCGGTCGGCCTCTCGCTCGGCGGCGGCACTGCCCTGCAGTTGGCGTTGAAATCGTCCGTCCTGGACCGGGCGTCTCGTGACCGAAAGACCTACGCCGCGCTGGTCGCCTATTACCCCTGGTGCGAGCCCGCCTGGGCGAGCTCCATAGACCGCCCCGTGCTGATCTTGATCGGCGCGGACGACGATTGGACGCCGTCGTGGCGATGCGCCACCCTGCACAATATTGCGGAAAAGGCGACGAACACACCCGTTGTCGACCTGAAGGTCTATCCGGACACCCATCATTCCTTCGACCTGCCCATGCGCGGGCCATACCTCGTCGAAGGCATGGATGGCAGGACACATACGGTGGCCGGAAACGTCGAGGCGCGATGGGATTCGCAGGAGCGTATGTTGGCCTTCTTCGCCAAGTACCTCGGGGGTTCGCACTCGACCGTGACCAGCGGAAAGGTCGACATTGCGGCCCACCTGGGCTTCGGAAATTTCTTACGGGCTGCTTTCGCGCTTAACGATTAGTCTTCCGGACCCCAGAATCTCATGCCCGCCGTACCGGCGCGGCACAGATAATCACGACAGCAGGTAAACACGATGACGCCCAGCGCCTTTCGCGCCTTCACCTTCGATTGCTACGGCACCCTGATCGACTGGGAGCAAGGCATTCTCCAGGCGATCCGCGCGCTGCCCGGGATCGACGCCGACGACGA
>JAPOPO010000570.1 GCA_026712885.1 Rhodospirillales bacterium
CAGCATCAGCGCGTCGAAGGTGAAGTCGCCGTGATCGGGATACTCGTAGGACCAGTACCATTGATGGCCGATGGCCTTGAGCGTCATGTCGGCGTCCTCGACCCTGTCGGTGAAGTAGAGGAGCCGGAAAGAGGGCACCGCGATGATGAGCAGAATGATCACCGGCACCACGGTCCAGGCCACTTCGAGCATCGTGTTGTGGGAGGTCGTGGATGGCGTCGGGTTCCGCTTCTTGTTGTAGCGGATCACGATCCACGCCATCAGGCCGAAGACGAAGGCCGTGATGATGACGATGATGATCGTCACCATGAGGTTGAAATCGACGATGCGCTCCATGGAGGGCGAGAGGGCGGTCTGAAAGTCGACTTCCCAATCGGTCGGCTGCTGCGCCAGTGCCGCTCCGGCGACGCCGAATGCGCCGGCGAGACCGGCGACCGATGCGCCCAGTTTCGCGAGATGCCTCACTACTCAACCTCCACTCGATCGTCGGATTTCGCCTGATCACCCGCCCACTCCGGTGTCATGCCTTAGCACCGAAGACGCGAACTCAAGGCGGCCCGGACCCCCTCACGCGCAACGGCGCGGCGCAGCCATCGGCGCGCCGCCGCCATTACACGAGCCGCCTGCGTCCTACCATGCACCCCACCGTTTTTGAAGCCCCTCATTGACGGCAAGCGGCACTCTCGCCGATCCTTGGGGCGTTCGGGATGGACGCTGGGCCCCGCCAGCCCCATATGTCCTGCGGGCAACGGCGCCTGGCGAGCGAAGGACGAGAATGATGAGCCGCGAAACCGTCACCGACGACATCTTCTTCAATCGCGCAGGCCTCGACCGGCCGCGCACGGAAGGGATCGTCACGGACGCCCTTCAGGGCGCCGACGACGGTGAGCTCTTCCTCGAGTACCGCCAGAGCGAGAGCTTCGCCTTCGACGACGGCCGCCTCAAGAGCGCGAGCTTCAGCACGCGCCAGGGATTCGGCCTGCGCGCCGTCTCGGGCGAGACCACCGCTTACGCGCACGCCGGGGAGCTCGGCGAGGACGCGCTGAAGCGGGCGTCCGCGACCGTCAGCGCGGTGCGCCGCGGCCACGGCGGCACCATGGCGGACGCGCCCTCCCGCACCAACCGTTCACTCTACGTCGAGGACAATCCGCTCGACGGCACACCCTTCGACGACAAGGTCGCGTTGCTGGCCGAGATCGACGCGTACGCGCGGGCGAAGGAGCCCAGGGTGCGCCAGGTCATGGCCTCGCTGCTTGGCGAATGGCAGGCGGTGGAAATCATTCGCGCCGACGGCAGCCGCGCCTGCGACGTCCGCCCTCTCGTGCGCCTCAACGTCGCCGTCATGGTCGGCGATGGCGCGCGGCAGGAGACCGGCTCGCAAGGTGTCGGCGGGCGCGCGGTCTACGACGAGTTCCTCGCGCCCGAGCGTTGGCAGGCGCAGGTGGACGAGGCGCTCCGCCAGGCCCTGGTCAATCTCGAATCGGTTGCGACTCCCGCCGGCGAGATGCCGGTGGTGCTCGGCCCAGGCTGGCCCGGCATTCTGCTGCACGAAGCGATCGGCCACGGCCTCGAAGGCGACTTCAACCGCAAGAAGACCAGCGCCTTCTCAGGCCTCCTGGGCGAGCGGGTGGCCTCACCGGGGGTGACCGTGGTCGACGACGGGACCATCGACGACCGTCGCGGCTCGCTCACGGTGGACGACGAGGGCACGCCCACCGGCCGCACCGTTCTGATCGAGGACGGTATCCTGCGCGGCTACCTGCACGACCGCATGAACGCGCGCCTCATGGGCATGGAGCCCACCGGCAACGGCCGGCGCGAGAGCTATGCGCACTCGCCCATGCCGCGCATGACCAACACGTTTATGCTCGACGGCGCCGATGAGCCGGAGGAGATCATCGGCCGGGTGAAGAAGGGCATCTATGCCAAGAACTTCAGCGGCGGCCAGGTGGACATTACCTCCGGCAAGTTCGTGTTCTCGGCCGCCGAGGCCTACCTGATCGAGGACGGCAAGACGACCGCGCCGCTCAAGGGTGCGAGCCTGATCGGCAATGGACCCGACGTGCTGACGCGGGTTGCCGCGATCGGCAACGATTTCGCGCTCGACACCGGCATCGGCACCTGCGGCAAGAACGGCCAGGGCGTGCCGGTGGGCGTCGGCCTGCCGACGTTGCTGGTCGACCCGATTACCGTGGGCGGCACCGACGCCTAGGCGTCGGTGCGGGGGCGCTCACGCTTACAGCAGCGATCCCTGCCCGCCTCCGTCGTTCTCCGACTTCGCCGTGCGGGGCTTGGGCTTTCCGGCGGCGCGTGCGGCGGCGCGGCCATCGTGGAATTCGAGGGAGAGTGCTGTGCCGGACTTCACCCCGGCGGCGCTGGTGAGCGGTCGTTCGCGCTGGTCGCGCACTACCGCGAAGCCGCGTGCGAGCACGCCCCGGTATGAATAGCTCTCCAGCAGGCGTGACGCGGTCTCGACCCGCCCCGCCCGCTCGCTCAACGCCGCCCTTCCGGCGCGGGCGAGCCGCTCCGCCAGCGCCTCGCTCGCCTGGCGCGCCTGCACGATGCGGGCAGTCGGGCGGTCGGCGGCGAGGCGCCCGGCGGCATGGGTGAGCTGCTGGTGCTTGAGCGCGAGGAGCTGTCGTGGCCTGAGCGGCCTGAGCCGACCCACGGCTTGGCGTTGCGCCGCGAGCCGGCCGCGCGCCCCGCGCGCGAGGCGTTCCGACCAGTCATCGAGCCGCTGGCTCGCGGTCGTGAGCCGGTCCCGCGCCGCCGGCAGACCGCGGCCCAGCCCGTCGATACGCGCGCGCCGCTCGGCGAACTGCCGGCGGAGCGACGCGGACAACCGATGTTCCAGAGACTGCGTGCGCTCCAGCAGGTCGGCGCGCACCGGCACCGCGATCTCGGCGGCGGCGGTCGGCGTCGGCGCCCGGCGGTCGGCGGCGAGGTCAATCAACGTCACGTCGGTCTCGTGACCCACGGCGGATATCAGCGGGATTTCGCTTGCGGCCGCGGCGCGCACCACGACCTCCTCGTTGAAGGCCCAGAGGTCCTCCAGGCTGCCGCCGCCGCGGGCGACGATCAGCACGTCGGGCCTTGGCACCGGCCTGCCTGCGTCAAGGCGGTTGAAGCCCTCAATGGCGGCGGCGATCTCCTCTGCCGCGCCCGCACCCTGGACCTTCACCGGCCAGACCAGCACCCTGCGGGGGAAGCGGTCCTCGATGCGGTGCAGGATGTCACGGATCACGGCGCCCGTAGGCGAGGTCACGACGCCCACCGTCTCCGGCAGGTACGGCAGGTCGCGCTTGCGCGCCTCGTCGAAGAGGCCCTCGGCGGCCAGCGCCTTCTTGCGTGCCTCCAGCAGCGCGAGCAGGGCGCCGGCACCCGACAGCTCCAGCCGCTCAACCACGATCTGGTAGCGCGAGCGGCCCGGGTAGGTGCTGAGTTTGCCGGTTGCGACGACCTCGAGCCCGTCCTCCGGCGCGGTCCCGAGCCTGCCGGCGACGCCGCGCCAGCAGACAGCGTCGAGCACCGCGTCCGAGTCCTTGATCGCGAAGTAGAGGTGGCCCGATGCGGCGCGCTTGAAGCCCGAGACCTCGCCCCGCACGCTGACCCAGGCGAACTCGCCCTCGACCACGCGCTTGAGCGCCTGCGAGAGCTCGCCGACCGTGAAGACGGGCCGGTTGCTGCCGTCGGCGGGGGTGCCGTCTGCCTCCGTCATGGCGTATCGGCGGGCGCCGCCCTCAGGGTGCGAAGAAGGCGAGGGTGCGGGATTCGATGCTCTGGCGCGGGCGCGCGTCCGCCGGCGCGTTGGGATTGGCGAAGGCCGTGTGGGCGGTGAAGCGCGCCCGGCCGTCGGCGAGCGAATCGTAGGTCTTGAAGATCATCGCCTCGCCCGGGTCCATCTCGGGAAAGTAGAACCAGCGATGGCCTGGATTGTGGGAGAGCTGCATCACCTCGCCAACGCGGTGGGTGTAGACCAGATCGGTCAGCATGAAGTCCCGCTCGTCGATGCTCTGGGCATCGCAGATCGCGAGCGGCATGTCCTGCACCGGGCCCGCGATCGGCCGCCACATCTGCACCACGGCGAAGCGATGCTGCAGAAGCGCCTCCGCGCGGTCCGCCGGCAGCAGGTCGCGCACCCGCTGCGGTGCCGAGCGGGGGGTGTAATCGTTGTGCGCCACGTGCACGGGCTCGCGCACCTTCCGCTCGCTCCGCAGCGTGTCGTCGGCGACGCGGATGGTGTGGTCGAAGACCAGCACCTCGGCGGCCCCGCTCGCCTGCTTCACCAGACGCTCCACCTCCGGGCTGTAGACCGCCTCGATTTCGTCGCTATCGTAGAAATCCGAGACCGCGCTGCCCTCGGTGTTGAAGGCGAAGCCCTCGCGCTCCAGATCGAGGGCATCCGCCGTCGGCCGGGCGTCGCGGATCGTGACCTCGACCTCCCGGTACTCGGCGTTGCGCTGTGCCGGCTTGCTGCCCGGATTTGTCAGGTAGGTAACCGGCTTCTCGTCCGTGGGAAGGATGTAGTTGATATTAGCGTCGACGGCTCCAGACATGGCATTACTCTCTCGGGCAAGGGGATGCTGTGGCGGTGCGGCTTAAGCCAGCGCGCGCCTGCGGCGCGACAGCATAGACCGAAGCGCGTCTCGCGGCGACCGCAGACTCGTTCGCTGCAACGCGTTCCGCCGCCAGCACCGCTATCCGGGTGTGGCCCAGAGGGCGGCGCATCGCAAGAAGGCTGGCACTGCACTTGTTCAGCGCGCCGATCGAACGCTGATCGGCACGCGATTGGGACGCGATTGGGACACCTGCCCCGAAGTTTAGTGAATCCTACAGACGTGCGATGCGTGGCATAAACAATTGAATTTGTTACAAGCAGAGCATGCCCGCCTTGAACGAGTCCGGGACGACCCTCGGAGATCTCATCCATCAGCGGACGGCCGACCTGTCCCCGGCGGAGAGGCGGGTGGCCAGAACACTCTTTGCCAGCAACCTGATGGCGGGATTTGACACCGTGGCAGGGCTCGCCGCGCGCTCAGGCGTGAGCGGACCGACGGTCTTGCGATTCGCGAACAAGATCGGCTTTGCCGGCTACACCGAGTTCCAGCGCGCGCTCGAGCGTGACGTGGCCGCGCGCATCGATTCGCCCCTCCGCCTCTATGGCCGGAGCCCGTCTGAGCAGCGCCGCGATCATCTCCTCGATATCGCCGGCGAGTCCTTCGCCCACAGTGTCGAGGCGACATTCGTCAACCTGCCGAGGGCCGAGTTCGATGCAGTGGTCGACCTGCTCGCGGACCGACGGCGGACGGTCTACACGAGCGGGGGGCGCTTCACGCAAGCCTTGGCAGAAATGCTGCACGCCCATCTCTACCAGCTGCGCCCGCGCGCACGCCTCATCGGCTACACCCCTCAGGGACGAGCCGACGCCCTGCTCGACGTGTCGCGTCGGGACGTCGTGGTGATCTTCGATGTGCGCCGCTATCAGAAGGACACGATCGCTCTCGCCGAGGCCGCCAAGAAGCAGGGGGCCACGATCGTGCTCATCACCGACCCGTGGCTCTCCCCCATCGCCGACCTCGCCGATCACGTGCTGACGGTGGAGGTGGATGCCCCCTCGCCTTACGACACCCTGGTGCCCTGCATAGCGCTGCTCGAGGCGCTGGTCGCGGGGATCGTGGGTCGGCTCGGCGATGCCACCCGCCAGCGGATTTCGACGCTTGAGCACCTGCGCAAGGGGTACACCTGGGACGATCAGGAATTCCCGCAAGACCCTGAGGAGCAAGAAACGTGACCTCCGGCGAGCTGATCTTTCTGGTTTGGAACGACCTCGTCGGGCTCTCGCGCACCCGCGGCTTGCCGGTGGGGGAGTACGAGCGCCGCAAGGCTCACGGTCTCGGCTGGGCGCTGGCGGGGCAGGCGATGACCCCGTTCGAGGACATTGCCGAGAACCCCTGGGGGCCGATGGACGAGGGGCGGCAGATACCCGATGACGCGACGCGGCAACGGCTCTTGCTGCGGCCCGAGCACCCGCCCCTTCATCTGGTTCTCTGCAACAGTCTCAACCCCGACGGCAGTCCCTGGGAATGTTGCACGCGAAGCTTCCTGGCGGCGGCGCTGGACGATCTGAAGGCGGAGACGGGTCTCGACCTGCACATCGCCTACGAGAACGAGTTCGCGCTCTACGGCGAGGAGCTTCGTTGGGCGGCCCCGTTCTCGCTGGATGCGGTGCGCCGGGTCGCGCCGTTTGCCGACCTCTGCGTGGCGGCCTTGATCGACGCCGAGCTCGGGCTCGAGACCTTCGAGCCCGAGTATGGCGTGGGGCAATTCGAGGTGACCAACGGGCCGGTTGCGGGGCTCGCGGGCGCGGACCGTGTCGTTCTCATCCGCGAAGTCGTGCGCGAGGCCGCCCGCCAGAGCGGGCTGCGCGCGACATTCTCCCCCAAGCCGGCGCCGGGCGCGGTCGGCAACGGCTGCCATCTTCATCTGAGCCTCTGGGACGAAGACGGCAACGCGGCCGCCTACGACGCCGATGCGCCGGGGGAGCTCAGCACGGTCGCCGCCAGCTTCTGCGCGGGCGTGCAGCGGCATGTCGCGGCTCTCTGCGCGCTCACCGCGCCGAGTCCCATCTCCTATCTGCGCCTCGGCCCGCATCACTGGAGCTGTGGCTACGACATTGTCGGCGTCCAGAACCGCGAGGCCGCCGTTCGCATCTGCCCGTCGCCCGCCGCCGATCCCAAAGACCGCGGCGAGGCCTTCAACATCGAGATCCGCTTCACCGACGCCACGGCGAGCCCGTACCTGGCAATCGGCGCCGTCGTGCGCGCAGGTCTCCAGGGAGTCCGCGACGAGCTGCCATGTCCGAGACTGGTGGATGGAGAACCGGACGATTTGAGCGAAGACGAGAGAGGCGCGCTTGGCATCAGCAGGCTCCCCACCTCGCTCGACGAGGCTCTCGACGCGTTGGGGCAGGACGAAACCGTGAAGGGTTGGTTCACGCCCACGATGGTGGAAGCCTACACCGCCCTCAAGCGGCACGAAGTTCGCCTCTACACGGAGTCGAGGCCCCAACACATGTGCGAGAGGTACATGCAGGCCTACTGACGGAAGCAGAGCAACCATGCCACCCGTCACGTTGCGGTTTCACCGCACCATGGGGACGGAGGCGAGCGTCGGGACCCGGAGAGCGGAGGCGATAGACATGCAACGCAGCGAGATCCATGCCATTCCCCTGGCAGGCGACGTGTCGTTCAGGCAGCGGGCGGTCGAGCCCGAGCGCACCGCCTTGCTCGTCGTCGACCTTCAGAAGGGCTTCTACAACGATGAGATGCGTGAGCGGGAGCCGGAACACCGGTACCTTTACGACCGTATCCGCGACGTTGTGATTCCCAATGGGCAGCGGCTGATCGCCGCGTGCCGCAGCGCTGGCATCGAGGTCGTCTACACGGTGGTGGAATGCCTGACGAACGACGGCCGCGACCGCGGCCTGGACTACAAGATTTCCGGGATCTTCGCCGCCAAGGGGTCATGGGACGCCGAGGTCATCGACGAGTTGGGCCCGGGAGACGACGACATCGTCATTCCCAAGACCTCTTCCAGCCTGTTCAACTCAACCAACTGCGACTACGTGCTGCGCAACCTCGGCATCGAGTATGTGATGGTCATGGGGATGCTGACCGACCAATGCGTCGAGACCGCCGTGCGCGACGGCTGCGACCGCGGCTTCCTCATGACCCTGGTTGATGACGCGTGCGCCACCCACTCGGACGAACGTCATCGCGAGGCCCTGCACGGCTTCAAGGGCTATTGCCGGATCCGCACCACTGCCGAGTTGCTTGAGGAGCTGGAACGAATGCGTCCCTCGCGCCCAAGCAGGCTAAGTGCTGCGACTTAGCCGTACGCGAGGTGGTCGCCGAGACCGGAGACGGCGTGCACTCCTTCTCCTCCCTGGGTGGAGAGCGACGGAGAGAGGGGGGAACACCTCGATAGGTTGTGCGACGACCCTCAGCAGGAGGCGAGCCGAGTCTGCCGCGAAACCGCAGGCCAGGGGAGAATTGGAGTGACGGCCGCGCGCCTCCCGTTCAGGCGGCGGCGATCTCGACCTCGACCCCGTGCACGCAGGTGCTTTCGCCCATGTCCGACTTGATGCCGGGGTTGAGGACGTTGACGTTGGCGCGCGTGCCCTCCTGACGCGGCCAGCGGCCCTTGGGGCTGAGCGCAACGCCTTGCGGGATGGTCTCGGCAACCGCCAGCGCAAGCTCCAGGCTGCCGGTCTCGTTGCTGAGCCGCACCTGCTGTCCCTCGGACAGGCCGAGGGCCGCCGCGTCCTCGGGGTGCAGCGTCACGGTCGCTTCGCCCATGCGGTCGGCGATGCGCCCGTCGTTGGCGTAGGAATCGTTCATCAGCCATGGCGAGGCCGGCGTCAGCAGACGCAGCCGGCCGTTCGCTGGCTTCGGGTCGGCCTCGGCGAGCGGCAGGCGCGGGTGGCCGTCGGCCTCGGCGCGGGCCGAGGCGATCTCGATCTTGCCGCTCGGCGTCGGGAAGGCGAGGTCAGGGAACTGGACGATCGGCTTCGTCGTCGGGAACACCGTTCCCGTCCTCTTGAACTCCTCGAAGGAGCCCCCGACGCCCACCTGGCCCATGATCCGCGCGATGATCTCGTCGTCGGGCTCGTAGAGCTCCGGCTCGGCGTAGCCCATGGCGCGGGAAAGGCGTCGGAAGATCTCCTGGTTGGGGAGGGAGTCGCCGAGCGGCTCCTGCAGCTTCGCCTGGGCCGAGAAGGAGAGGTTGAAGTAGCCCGAGACCAGATCGTCGAACTCGAGGAACGACGCCGCCGGCAGCACGTAGTCGGCGTAGTCGGCGGTATCGGTCTGGAAGATGTCCACGACCACGGTGAAGAGGTCCTCGCGCATCAGCGCGCGCTTCAGCCGCGCCTGCTCGGGGCTGGAGGCAGCCGGGTTGATGTTCCAGCAGAGGAAGGCCTGGATGTCCGCCGGGTCTTCCAGCCGCGCCGCAAGCTCCATCTGGCTGAAGCTGGGCGGGCTCTGGCTTATTGCCGCGCCCGACAGGTAGTCGCCGTCCACCCCCTTCCGCCCGCCGCCGTTGAGGTAGAGCATGCCGGCGCCGGGCTTGCCGAAGTTGCCGGTGACCGCCGGCAGCAGCGCGCACGCGCGCATCACGTTGCCGCCCATCGCTTGCCGTTGCAGCCCCTGGCCGAGCCAGAGCAACGCCGGGCCCGCACCGTAGATCCGCGCCGCCTCCCCGATCTGCGCTGCCGGCACGCCGGTGCGGGCCTCGCCCCAGGCCGGCGTGCAGGGGGCGATTGCGGGCTCCAGCTCGTCCCAGCCGAGCGCGTGGGCGGCGAGGAAGGATCGGTCGATCAGCCCGTCGCGCACCAGCACGTGGACCATGGCGAAGGCCAGTGCCGCATCGCTGCCGGGGAAGGGCTGCAGGTGAATGTCGGCCTGCTCGGCGGTCGGGTGGCGTACCGGGTCGACGACGATCACCGTGCCCGGCGCTTCCTTGAGCCAGTGCTTGTGCTGATGGGGCGCGGAGGCGGACGGGTTCGCACCCCATACGACGATGCTGTTCGAATCCTTCGCCGTGCGCGGGTCGAAGCCGACCACCGAGGTGCCGATGACGTAATCGAGCGCCACGTGACCCGCCATGTTGCACACCGTGTCGGGCTCCACCTCGCGGGCCCCGAGGCGACCCAGGAAGCGCATCGGGAAATTGTTGGCGATCAGCGAGCAGGTACCTGTGTAGTGCGCGTGTACGATCTTCTCGGCGCCATCGCCCTCGGCGATCCGAGCGAAGCGCGCGGCGATATCCCCGATGGCCGCGTCCCACGAGACCGGCTCGAAGCGCCCCTCACCCTTGGCGCCGGCGCGCTTCAGCGGTGTCTGCAGCCGGACCTCGGGGTCGCGGAAGACGCCGTTGTAGGCGAGCGCGCACTTGCCGCAGAGCGCGCCTCGGCTCACCGGGTGGTCGGGGTCGCCGAGCACGCGGGTGATCGCCCCGTCGCGCTTGATCGCAACGATGCCGCAGGCGTCGTAGCAATCGCGCGGGCAGGTGGTCTTGAGGACTTCCTTCTCGCCTGTCATGGCGGTCTCCGGGGTGCGAGTTCGAGTCACAACCTAACCCGGCAGGCGCGACCCCGGAAGCCCGTGCTAAGTTCGCGGCCGCGCGGGCAGGGAGAGCACGATGATGCGGACGGTGAGACTGCCGGGCGGCGACGAGGTGGTGGCGCTCGGCCAGGGCACGTGGCGCATGGGCGAGCGCAGGGCGGCACGCAAGGCCGAGGTGGCGGCGCTCCAGCACGGCATCGCCTGCGGCATGACGCTGATCGACACGGCGGAGATGTACGGCTCCGGCGGCTCGGAGCGGGTGGTGGGCGAGGCGATCCGCGGGCAGCGCGACAAGGTCTACCTGGTGAGCAAGGTCCTGCCGTCGAACGCTGGGCGCAAGCGCATGGTCCGCTCCTGCGAGAAGAGCCTGAAATGCCTCGGCACCGACTATCTCGACCTCTACCTGCTGCACTGGCGCAGCAGCACGTCCCTCGACGAGACCATCGAAGGCTTCCTTGCGCTGCAGGAGGCCGGCAAGATCCGCCACTTCGGCGTCAGCAACTTCGACGTCGAGGACATGGAAGAGCTGTGGGAGACTCCGGGCGGTCAGGGCTGCCAGACCAACCAGATCCTCTACAACCTGTCGCGGCGCTGGCCCGAGGGAGCGCTCTTGGATTGGAGCCGGCGCAACGGCCAGCCGCTGATGATATATTCGCCGCTGGAGCAGGGCAGGCTGCCCGACGGCGGCGCGCTCGGCGCCATCGCTGCCGACCGTGGAGTGACCGCGATGCAGGTGGCGCTCGCCTGGGTGCTCCGGCACGAGGACCTGTTCGTCGTGCCCAGGGCGAGCCGTATCGCTCATGTCGATGCGAACCTGGGCGCGCTCGACATCGCGCTCACCGACGACGAGCTTGCCGCCCTGGATGAGGCGTTTCCTCCGCCGGCCGGCGCCGCACCCCTCGAAATCCTGTAGAGGACGCTGCTGCGGGAGCGTCAGTCTCCCTGGCCGATCATCTTCATGATGCCGGAGAAGTCGTCCGCCCCGTTGCCGGCGTTGCAAAAGAGCGTGTAGAGCGCCGCCGCTTCCGCGCCGAGCGGTGAGGCCGCACCGGCCGAGGCTGCGGCCGCCTGGGCGAGGCGCAGGTCCTTCAGCATCATGGCGGCCGTGAACCCAGGCGCGTAGTCGCGGTTGGAGGGCGCGTTCGGCACCGGCCCCGGCACCGGGCAGTAGGAGGTAAGCGCCCAGCACTGGCCGGTCGCCTTCGAGACGATGTCGAAGAGGGTCTGACGCTCGAGCCCGAGCCTGTCCGCCATCCCGAAGGCCTCGCAGACCCCGATCATCGAGACCGCGAGGATCAGGTTGTTGCAGACCTTGGCGGTCTGGCCGGCACCCGATGCGCCGGCGTGGATCACCGCCTTGCCCATGTCGCCCAGCACCGGCCGCCCGCGCTCGACCGCCTCGGCCTCGCCGCCCACCATGAAGGTAAGAGTGCCCGCCGCGGCACCGGCGACGCCGCCCGAGACCGGCGCATCCAGCAACGCCCAGCCGCCGTCGGCCGCCGTCGCGGCGACCGCGCGGGCGGTATCGACGTCGATGGTCGAGCAGTCGATGAAGAGCGTGCCCGGCGCAGCGGCCGAGAGGACTCCGCCTTCGCCGCGATAGACCTCGGACACCTCGGCACCGGCGGGCAGCATCGTGACGACCACCTCGCGCCCGGCCGCAGCCTCAGCCACCGTGCCCGCCGCCGTGGCACCCGCCTCGCAGGCCCTCTCCACGACCTCCGCGCTGATGTCGAAGGCGGAGACGGCGTGGCCGGCTTTCGCCAGGTTGGCGGCCATCGGCCCCCCCATGTTGCCGAGTCCGATGAAACCGATGTCAGCCATACCGAAATCTCCCTCGCCTGTCGTTCGCCGTCAGCGGTGCCGCTTCCGGCCGCTCACCACGTCATGTCGCCCTTGGGCGGCACCTCGAAATAGGCATCGACCGCCGCCGCCGTCACCTCTTCCAGCCGCGCCGGCTGCCAGGCCGGGTTGCGGTCCTTGTCGACGATCTGGGCGCGGATGCCCTCGAAGAAGTCATCGCCCAGGTTGCAGTGCATGGCGAGCCGGTATTCCAGTGCCATGGCCTCCTCGAAGTCCCGTTCGTCGTATTCCGTGAGCTGCTTGTACGTGACCTTGAGGCTGGTCGGCGATTTTTGGGCGAGCGTCGCAAGCGTCTCTGTCGCCCAGTCCGAGCCCTCGGCCTCGAGATTGGCAATGATCTGCTCCACCGAGCCCGCGTCGAAGCAGCGGTCGATTGCCGCTTGGTGAGCGGCGAGAGGGGCCGGGCCGAGGTCTGCGGCGCTCTCCGCAAGCACCCGGTCGATGGCCGCGTGCGCATCGCCGCCGAGGTCCGCCGCCAGCAGGGTTTCGTCCAGCGCCTGCAGCGCGTCGCTCGACACCACGTGGCTGGCGAGCCCCAGATAGAGCGAGTCGGCGGCGCCGATGCGCGCCCCCGTGAGGCCGAGGTAGAGCCCGGCCTTGCCCCTGAGCCTGGGCAAAAAGTACGTGGCGCCGACATCGGGAAAGAGTCCGATCCCCGTCTCCGGCATGGCGAAGAGGGCGCGCTCGGTCATCACGCGGTGCGAGCCGTGGATCGAAATTCCGACGCCACCGCCCATGACGACGCCGTCGATCAACGCGACATAGGGCTTTGGGTAGCGGAAAACCAAGGTGTTGAGGCGGTATTCCTGGGCATAGAAGACCGTGGCGAAGTGGCGCTCGGGATCGTCCTGCTCACCGTAGAGAAGGCGGATATCGCCGCCGGCGCAGAAGGGCACGCGCCCGTCGTCCCGCGCCGCCCCGCGCACGATCACGGCGGTGATGGACGGGTCCTCCGCCCATTCCTTGAGCCTCGCGTCCAGGTCCAGGACCATGGGTTGGGTCAGCGCGTTCAGCGCCTTCGGCCGGTTCAGCGTGACGCTGCCGACCCGGCCCTTGCGCTCCAGGATGATCTCGTCGC
>JAPOPO010000339.1 GCA_026712885.1 Rhodospirillales bacterium
ACCGCCGGTGTCTTCAGCCTGGAGGAGGGCCTGCGCTTCGCAGCGGCCCGCGGGAGCCTGATCGGGGCGCTCCCCGGCGAGGGCGCGATGGCGGCGGTCTTCGCGCCGCCCGCCCGCGTAGCGGAGGCAGTGGCCGCGCAAAACGCGGTGTCCGAGGGTCCGGGCCTGAGCATTGCGGCGGACAACGGCGCCCACCAGGTGGTGAGCGGCCCGGTAGCGGATATCGAGGCGATCCTCGCCCGCTTCGAGGCAGACGAGGTTCGTGTCGCGCGACTACGCAGGAGCCCGGCCTACCACAGCGCCATGATCGAGCCGGCGCTGGGCGACCTGGAGACCGCAATCTCGACCATCGCCTTCGAGCCGCCGTCGCTCACCTTCGTCAGCAACCTGACAGGGCGGGTGCTGGACGCGGGCGAGGCGCCGGACGCGGCGTACTGGCGGCGCCAGGCGCGCGAGCCCGTGGCCTTCCATGCCTGCATCGAGACGCTGGCGGAGTTGGGCGTGGATGCCGTCATCGAAATTGGCCCCCATGCCGTACTGGGTCCGATGACGACCATGGCGTGGCCGGAGACGGCGGGGGCCGCGCCAGCGGTTCTCTCGAGCCTGCAGCGGCCGGCCAAGGACGAGACCCCGCCGGCGGCGGGCTCGGGCGGCGGCTTCGTGGAGGCGGTCGCCGGCGCCTACGAGGCGGGGCTTCCGATCCGCTTCGTAGGGCTCTTCGCAGGTGAAGAGCGCCGCCGGATCGCGCTGCCGGGCTACCCCTTCCAGCGCGAGCGCTATTGGATCGAGGCGCCCAGGCGACGGCGGTCAGACGCTGGCACCCCTTGCGGGGCGCGCGCCACGAGTCCGCGAGCGGGGAGGTCGCCTTCGACACGGAGGTCTTCCCCTCCGATCCGGCGTGGCTGAGCGACCATCGCGTCTTCGGCCGGTTGATCGCGCCGGGTGCGCTCTACGGCGCCATGGCGGCGTCGGCAACCCTCGCTGAGGGCAGCGACGCGGTGATCGTCGAGGATTTCCAGATGCAGAGCGCCCTGGTCTTCCCCGACGAGGACGCCGAGGACGACGCCGCCGACGCGGGCCGTCAGGTGCAGGTGCTGCTCGACGAGGCCGACGACGGCGCGGCGCGGCGCGTCCGCATCCTCAGCCGAGGGGATGGCGGCGACGGGTGGACGCTGCACGCGGAGGGCCGGGTTGAGGCAGGCTCCGCAGGCCCGCCACAGGCCGTCTCTCCGCTCGACATCGAGGGGCTGAAAGCCGCGCTCTCGCCAGTGGACCTGGCGGCCTACTACCGTGCCAAGCTCGCGGTCGGGATCGATCTCGGCCCTTCCTTCCGCACGGTGGAAGGGCTCTGGGCGCGGCAGGGCGAGGCGATCGCCGAGGTGGCGCTCCCGGCCGGCGTCGAGAGGAGCCCGCTCGACGTGCATCCCCTTGTGCTGGACGGCTGCTTTCAGGCGTTCGGCGCTGCGCGCAGCCCGGAGGGCGGCGAAGAGGGAGTTACCTACTTGCCCTTCGCGTGGGAACGACTGTGGCTCAAGGACCGCCTGCCGGAGCGTCTGGTCTGCCACGTGCAAATGCGCCAGGGCCCTGAAGGCGGGGCGGCGGACGCGGAGAACGAAGGACTGCCGGAGGTTCATGCGGCAGACCTGCGGCTTTACGACCGAGACGGAGCGGTCGTCGGGGAGCTGGCTGGCTTCACCGTGAAGCGCGCGACAAGGGCGGCGCTGCTCGCGGCCGTGGAAGGGATCGAGGAGCTTCTCTACGAGGTCGTGTGGCGCGACCGCGCGCTGGCGCCCGGCATGCTGCCGGCCGACTTCCTCGCCGGACCGTCTAACGTCGCGAACGGCATGGACCTCTTCACCGACTACCTGGCGAACGAGGACGTCGGGGCCGGCGACCGGGCCGCGCTGCTTGCCGACCTGGAGAACCTG
>JAPOPO010000151.1 GCA_026712885.1 Rhodospirillales bacterium
CGGCTCCGTCGACGACTTCAAGCGCAACCTCCTCGGCTGGGGAGCCGCCGCCGGCGCCGACGAGCTGACCGTCACCCGCGCACTCTCGACCTTCCGCAACCGCGCCCTGCGCCCGGCCTGAGGAGAAACCGCATGACCGAAACCGAAACCGCCACCTGCCAGGCCTGCGGCTGGCACGGACCCGCCGATGACACCCTCGAACTGCGCGACCTATGGGACCGCGTCCAGCCCGGCGACGTCATGCCCGCCGGCGAATGCCCCCTCGAAGGCTGCCGCGGCGCCGCAATGCTCGACGACCGCTACCGCCGCCAGGACGACCTTCGCCCTCCGCTCGTCGCTCTCACGATCGGCCTCGACCGCCTGCACGAGAGCCTTCTCTCCGGCTCTGTCCGGCCGCCTGTCCACTCGCACATCCGCGAACTCGCCGAATATGCCCGCAAGGCCCTCGACGCCGGCGCGCCCCTCCAGCCCGTATGCAACACATGCGGCAGCACCCGGGTACTCGTCGATGCCTGGGCCGAATGGGATACCGAAGCCCAACGGTGGGAGCTTCACAGCACCTATGAGGCGACCGCCATATGCGGCGAATGCGACACCGAGTGCAGCTACACGATGCAGGCGCTCACCGATCACGCCGCCTGAGCCCCATCCCCTGTTTGCCCCACTTGCCTTGCGAGGAATCGCCGCGATGCCTCTCGACTCCGCCGCTCACCCCATTCCGGCCGGCTCCAACGGCTCCCGCAACGACCCCGGCACTTCCGTTTCACCCAGGCCTCCGCGCCCGGGCAAACCGATGGAAATCCTCCAGGCCCGCTTCCTCCGCGCCGGTCCCGGCGCCCTCCAGTCCCGGGAGCTCCTCGCCCTTCTGCTTCGCGGATCTCACGGCCCCGACCGAGCCTCCTCCCTTGCCGACAGCCTTCTGGCGTCGTTCCGATCGCTTCCCCATGTCCTCGCAGCCAGCCGTGAACAGCTCGCCACGGTTCCTGGCCTCAGCAGCGGCGGCATTTGCACGATCAAGCTTGCCGAGGCGCTCGGCATTCTCCTCGCCACCGAGCAGTTGCCGGACCGGCTCGACCCCGCTCTCAGCAACTACGGCCAGGTTCTCGACTACTGCCGCGCCCGCCTCGGCTTCAAGGCTATCGAAGAACTGCACACGCTCTTCCTCGATAACCGCAACCACCTCATCCGGGCCGAGCGCTCCCAGACCGGAACCGTCAACCACACGCCGGCCTATCCCCGCGAGATCGTGCACCGCGCCCTTCAGCTCCAGGCCAGCGCAATTATCATCGTCCATAACCATCCCTCGTCAGACCCGACCCCGTCCCGGGCCGACATCGAGATCACGAAGAAGCTCGTCGAAGCCGCCCGACTGTTCAACATCCGTATCCACGATCACATCATCATCACGGCAACCGGCGCGACCAGCTTCCGGAACCAGGGTCACATCTAGGCGCCACTGCGCGCCCTATCGCCCGTCTCCAGCGACCTGAAGGGCGCCGGCGCGCGGACCGCGCATCAGCTGCGCACCGCACGTCCGCGCCCTGCTTGCGCCGACACGACCCAGCCGCCGCGCCTTCTCCCCCGCACACCGCCTTTCCCCCATCTGTCGAGCTTCAGGAAAGCCCTCCTTCTGCGAATCCATTGAGCCGTCGGTTCATTCGCCCGCGGCCGTTTCTCCCCTATCGCCAGAACGGAGCCTTCCATGCTCGACGCCCACACGGCGCCGGACGCCGCCGCGCGCGCCACTGCCGCCCATGCCAGCCATCCTACCCCCGCACCGACCGATGCCGGTTCCCTGCTCGCAGCGGCTCACGCCCTCCTCCCGTTCCTCGCAGCCGGCCGCCCGCTCCACGCCGGCACCCTTCGCGCGGCCATGATCCACGCATTCGGCTCCAGCGACGCCGAGGGCGCCTGGCTCTGGAAGGACGCATATGAAGCGGCGGAAGCCGCCCTCGTCCTGTTCCTGCGACGGTACGGCCGCGACATGCGTCGCACCGCCGGGGACGAAGGACCCCCGCGCATGCTCCGGATGCTCGAGGCGATCGCAGCACTGGAGCCCTCGCACACAAGGCGCTCCGAGGAGCAGGTTCGCCTGCAGCAGTTCTCGACTCCGCTCCCTCTCGCCTACGCC
>JAPOPO010000173.1 GCA_026712885.1 Rhodospirillales bacterium
TACCTCGACGAGTTCGTCTTTCGCTTCAACAGACGAAAAACCCGAAACGCCGCCTTCCGCTCCCTCTTCGCCCTCGCCCTCAAAGCCAAGCCAATGACCTACAACATGCTGATCAAACCGGAACTAGGTGTATAAGCGGTTGCCGGGATTAAGCGTGACAAGTCGGATAACCGGGCTTCTGCATGACCCGCGCCCGAAGGCTCGCGGGTGCGTGCGCAAGGCTGCGCCCGCGGAGAGAACACGCCTCGTATCCTGTTCCCGAACCTCACGTAATATTGGATCGGTGCACATGGTCTCCACCGCGGCCGCGTTCTCACACCGTCATGGCGCGATCCTGAAGCCCGCGCTCCGCCCCGTGCATCGCAACATGGTCTGGGGAACCGGATTGAGCAGCCCGTCGGGCCGGGACGGTGTGAGCGCGTGTCCGCGCGCGCATCCCGCGCGGCGCGGGCTGTGAACGCGTCAAGGCTTCCGGGTTAGCTGCCGCCGTCGCCCAGGTCTTCGGCCAGGGCGGCGCGGGTCTCCTCCGGCATGACCGCGAGGTGGCCGTAGGCCGGGTGCTCGACGCCGAGCAGCACGCGCGTCCCCGGCGTGCGGAACCGCGCGGCCTCCGCCGGCAGGAAGGGGAAGCGGAGGAAATGAATCGAGGAGGTCTTGCCGTCCTCACTGGTCCGCGCGACCTCGTCCTCGATCGGCTGCGCGGCGACGGCGGCCCCGCCGACCTCCAGCTTGATAGCGTCCTCGATCCCCGCCAACCGATAGAGCTCGCGCTCCCGGCGCGCCGGATCGTCGATCTCCAGCATCATCGTCGCGATCAGGGCGTTACCGGGCGGAATAAGCGGGTTGTAGGCCTCGAGCTCGCCCGCGATCTGCTCCTCGCCGCCGCGCTCGATGTGGAGCATCTCGTGAACCTGCATCCACATGGTCTCGAAGCATTCGAAGTGAAAGGTGGCGAAGGGGCCGACCGCGAGCCGCCGGTTGCGCTTCAGCGCCGTGATCGCGGCGCGCCGCTCCTTCCGGACCTTCGCGTAGTCCGCCATGTCCATGATATCGGCGCGGGTGAGAGCGCGGCGCTGCTGGCTCATCGTCTCAGGCGAGGCCGTAGGCGCGGGCCAGCAGCTCGATCGGGTGATGGGCGCGGCCGGCGGTAGGCGCGCCGTCGGCGGGATCGCCGTCCTTGGCCGCCTGGCGGGCCATCCCGTTCAGGATGTGAGCGCCGGCGAGCGGACATTCCGACGCGAGATAGGGGTTCGCCGCCTCGCGCGCGCGGCGCGCGGTGGTCCGGCCGACCTTCAGCGCGGTCTCGTGGAAGCCCTTGGTGACGCCGATGGAACCGCCGTGGCCGGAGCAGCGCTCGATGATGGAGACCTCGGTGTCCGGCACCAGTGCCAGCATGTCCGACGACTTGCGCCCGACATTCTGAGCCCGTTCGTGGCAGGGCAGGTGGAGCGTGATGCCGCCGTCGATGGGCGCAAGGCCCGGCGCCAGCCCCTCCGAGCGCGAGA
>JAPOPO010000213.1 GCA_026712885.1 Rhodospirillales bacterium
AAGGTCTGGCTGACGGAAACCTGGATATCCGGCACTCCGTCATTGGTGACAGCCGCCCCTGCCTCGTTCATCTGCATTGCGCGCTTCCCTCTGCACGAATAAGGCCGCCATCGGCGGCCCTCCTGTGCCAGTCCGATCGACAATGCCTTCGTCTATGAGCACTCCTTCTTCAGATAGTTATAGGCGTGATTGATGTGTTTCAAAAGCTCCTCGGACTCGCGTGAGCCTCCGTTGGCATCGGGGTGGTGCCGCTTGACCAGCGATTTGTAGCGCCGCTTGAGTGTGTCGATGTCGAGGGGCGGCGTGAGGTCGAAGAGAGCAAGCGCTTCAAGCTTGGCCTCGGAGATCGTTTCCGTACCGGTCCGCCGTCTTCCGTTCGGCGCTTCCTCGCCATTCAGCCACTCGCGCGCGAAGGTGCGGAAGGCCGCCTCCAGGTCCTCTCGCCGTTGCCCGCCCGGGCCCTGGCAGAAGGGCCAGGTGGGGCGGTGCCCGGTCACGTCGTCCTGTTGAAAGCGCTCGATGTCGTGCTGACTCCAGCCCGCGAAGTAGTTCCACGAGCGGTTGTAGTCGCGCACATGGTCGAGGCAGAACCAGCGCCAGGAGCGAAGATCGTGAGGCGCCCGCGGGGCGCGGTGGTCGGCGTCGCGGTCGCAGTCGGGATGTTCGCACACGCGGACAGGCGGCTCCTCCGCCTCGCGGTGCATACCCTTCTCCGCTGCATGGCGCCATTCCATGAGAGCACTATGCCGCCCCCTCTGGGGCGGGGCAAGGCGGCGGGCGGAGACGAATTCGTGACAAAGACCGCTCAATTCACGGCCGCATGGTTCTTCTAATTATGGTCGCGGCGGATCATGTCGGCGGCCTTCTCGCCGATCATGATAGTGGGCGCGTTGGTATTGCCAGAGGGGATCTGGGGCATGATCGAGGCGTCGGCGACGCGCAGGCCCGCGATGCCGTGGACCCGGAGTCGCTCGTCGACGACGCTCATCGCGTCGCTCCCCATCTTGCAGGTGCCGACCGGGTGATAGACCGTGCTCGCGGTCTCTCGCACGTATTGGATCAGCGCTTCGTCGCTCTCAACCTCCGTGCCCGGTCGTTGTTCGGACTCGACGCACGACGCGATGGGCTCGGTCTCCAGTATGCGCCGCAAGATGCGCAGGCCACGCACGAGGCTCATCACGTCCTCGTCATGCGCGAGGTAGTTGGGCTGGATCGCCACCCGGCGCGTGCCATCGCCGTCTGGCACCAGCGTGACGCGGCCGCGGCTCTTGGGCCGGGTGGCACAGACCGAGCTCGTGCCACCGGGGTAGGGGTGGGGGCGCCAGCCGCCGTCCGAAAGCAGGTCGAAGCTGAGCGGGCGGAAGGTGATCTCGATGTCTGGCCGGCCGCCGCGTTCAGTAGAATCGAGAAAGCCGCAGACCTCGCAGGAAGTCAGCGACAGCGCGCCGGTTCGGAAGAGGCCATAGCGCAGCACCTCCGCCGCGAGCCGCGGACGGCTGCGCAGCAGCCGATTGAGGGTCGGCACCCCCTTCTTCAGTCGCGGCTGCACGAAGACGAACAGATGATCGTGAAGATTCTCGCCGACCCCCGGCAGGTGATGAACCGGCGCGATGTTGAGTGCCTTAAGCTGGTCCGCATCGCCGATCCCCGATTGCTGCAATATCTGGGGCGACGCCACGGTGCCCGCGCACAGCACGACCTCGCGATCCGCGCGTGCGGTAACGGTGCCGCCGGACTTGTCGGTATAGACGACGCCGGTGGCGACGCCGTCTTCGACGACGATGCGGTCGACCAGCGCTTCGGTCACCACTTGCAGGTTCCCCCGTACCGCCGCCGGCCGAAGGTAGCCCACGGCGGTGGTCATGCGCCGGCCTTTCCTGATCGTGCCCTGGACCAACGCGATGCCGTGCTGGTCGCCGGTGTTGAGGTCGTCGAGGCGCGGAATGCCGCTCCGCACCGCAGCGTCCAGGAAGAGCCGGGAGGCCGGACTGCTCGGCTGCGTGTCGCTGACCCCGATGGGTCCGCCGGCCCCGTGGCTCTCGCTCTCCCCGTGCTGTTGGTCTTCGGCCTTGCGAAAGTAAGGCAGCACATCCGACCAGCCCCAGCCCAGATTGCCGGCGTCGCGCCAGGCGTCGTAGTCCTCGGCCTGGCCGCGGATGTAGAGCATGCCGTTGATTGCGCTGGAGCCGCCCAGCACCTTGCCGGAGGGGAAGGGCATGCGCCGGCCGCCGAGGCCGGCCACCGGCTCCGACTTCCGCCCCCCGCTAAGAGGCGGGGGGGGGGGGACGCGGGGGGAGCGCCAGTCCCGCCCCGCCTCGCGGAGGATCCGCGCACCCGCGTGCTCCTGCTCGAAGCGGGGCCTAAGGACACCAACCCTTTTATCCACATACCTGCGGGCTTCACCCGCCTGCTCACCCACCCGACGCTTAACTGGCGGCGGCAGTCCGAGCCGGTGGCCGGCCTCGGCGGCCGGCGCATGCCCTTCCCCTCCGGCAAGGGGCTGGGCGGCTCCAGCGCAATCCACGGCCTGCTCTACA
>JAPOPO010000177.1 GCA_026712885.1 Rhodospirillales bacterium
CGACGCCGTCGAAGGTATCGGCCAACCCGTCTTCGGGAAACGCGCCGGTGACCGCAAGTCCCGCCGCACCCGCCAGGAGCACGGCCAAAGGCCCGGCGAACCACATGTGTGCCAACGCGAATACGCCGGCGCAAATGCCGCCGACCAGGGCGCCAACCAGGGGATAGTAGCGAACCGAGGCGGCCACGCTCTGCGGACTGTAGGCCGTCCCGGCCGGGACAGGCAGCCGGGTAAGAAACTGCACCGCGAGCGCCAGGGCCCGAAGTTCGTTCACGAGGGGATTGCTCACGTCCGTCCGCTGACCCCTGCGGATTCGAAGCTTGCCATGTCGCGCAGCATCGCCGCGGCCGCCTGCACCAGCGGCCACGCCAGCAGGGCGCCGGTGCCTTCGCCAAGGCGCATGTCAAGGTCCAGCAGCGGGTCGGCTCCGAGCGCCTCCAGTACGATCGAGTGTCCTGATTCGGCGGAACGGTGGGCGAAGATCAGGTTCCCCATGACGCGCGGCGATATACGCACCGCAGCCAGTGCCGAGACTGTGGCGATGAAGCCGTCCACCAGCACCATCTTGCCCGCTTCGGCCGCGCCCAGAACGGCGCCGGCGAGCATCACGGATTCGAATCCGCCGTATTCGCACAGGGCGGCGTCCGGGCCTAGCTCGGCCGGCGTGCGCGCCGCTGCCGCCTCGAGAACGTGCCGTTTGCGAGCCAGGCCGGCGTCGTCGACTCCGGTGCCGCGGCCAATCAGTCCGGCCACCGGCAGGCCCAGCAGTTTGGCGGCGACCAGGCTGGCGGAAGAGGTATTGCCAATGCCCATCTCGCCGAAGGCAGCCGCTTCATGGCTACCCTCTCCGCCGATCTCACGACCCGCGCGCAGCGCCGCCTCGCACTGTGCCGCGGACATGGCCGGCCGCTCGACGGAATTTTGCGTTCCGCCGGCGATGCGCCGCGAAACCAGGGCGGGATGCCCCACTGCCGGCCCCATGACGCCGGCGTCGACCAGCGCGAATTCCACGCCAAGCGTCCGGGCAATGACATTGGCCGCCGCGCCCTCTGCAAGAAAGTTCAGCAGCATTTGCCGGGTTACTTCCCGGGGGTAGGCGGAGACGCCCGCGCCGGCGATGCTGTGGTCGCCGGCGAATACCGTGAGCTTGCACCGACTGGCCGTGGGCACAAGAGTTTGCTGGACGCGGGCGATCTGTGCCGCCAGGGTTTCCAGCCTGCCGAGGGCGCCGACCGGCTTGGTCTTGGAGTCGATGGCCTCCCGGATGGCGCGATCGAAGTCGGCCACCGTTACCGCCGGATCCTGCTCGGCCACTACCGGCTCAGGCGGTCAGGCCCACAGGGTGTACGTTCGGCGACGTGACTCAGTCCGAACCGGCCGGACGTGGCAGCGTGAGCACCGAAAAGTATCAGCACGGCAAGCGATCGTTTCATCGATCGATACCCCTTGCGAATGTTGAAGTAGCGAACGTCGGTGGCGGGATCGTGCTCGGCCCGTCGCCAGGATCGTGCAATATAACACCGCAGCAG
>JAPOPO010000473.1 GCA_026712885.1 Rhodospirillales bacterium
CGCCGCATAGCAACGACGACGTGGTCACGGCGCTGCTGATGGTGGACGAGGTCACCGAGGAGAACGGGCCGCTCCAGGTGGTCGCCGGCACGCACCGCGGGCCCATCCACAGCCACTGGCACGAGGGCGTGTTCACCGGCGCGGTCGCGGACGACGTGGCCGCCACGAGCGTGCCGTCCGCCGAGACCTGCGTGGGCCCGGCGGGCTCCGTCTGCCTGATGCACACGCGCCTGCTGCACGGCTCCGCCCCCAACCGCTCCGAGCGGCCGCGCACGCTGCACATCTCGGTCTACAGTGCGGAGGACGCGCTCGCCATGTCTCCGAACCCGGTCCCGAACCGCTACGAGGGCCGCCTCGTTCGCGGTGAGCGCACCGGGCGCGTGCGCTCGATGGACTACGAGCTCGAATTGCCGCAGCTGCCAACTGGGGCCTCGTTCTTCGACCAGCAGGCCCGCCACGGAGATTCGAGCGCCACAGCCTCGTGAGCGGCGGCGGCACCTCGCTTCCCGGCTAAATCTCCACCGTCCCCATCTTCAATCTTGAGCCACGTGCGAGTCCCACGCGCCCCTGTACACGATGGGCAGCAGTGCCGGGTCCGTGACACTGGAATCCTCGTGCAGACGAACCACGCTGCGGCCGATACCACAGTCCCCGAACTCGTCGCAGGTCAGCGTGCCGAGGATGCCCTGAAAGTTCGTCGTACCGTCCAACGCGTCGCGGAGCGCCGCGCGGTCGACGGAGAGCGTCTCCCCATCGACGACCGCAACCTGCTCGATCGCCGAGAGCAGCAGCGTCGTCGCGTCATAGCCGTGCGCCCAGTACGAGGACGTTGGCGGCCCTCCGAAGACGACCTCGAACGCGGCGAGCACGTCGGCGGCGCTCTTGCCCGTCGCCTGGTTCGTGTTCCCGCTGTCTCCGGGATCGGGCGCGGTGAAGTAGAGGCCTTCGCTCTCGGGCAGCGCGAGAAGATCTGTCGTCAGCGTGGCGGCGCCGCCGACCATGGTCACGCCGTCCATGGCGTCGCTCTTCGCCGCCTGCTGAATGAGCGCAATCGCCTCCCCCTGGAAGAGAGGGATGAACACGCCGTCGGGCGCTGCGGCGACGAACTTGGCCAGAACGGTGGCCATGTCGGTCTGGCCCTTCTCCACCCGGGCGATGACCGGCACGTCGCCGCCATGCGCACGAACCTCGACCGCAAAGGCATTCGCGATGGCGCTGGTGTAGGCGTCGCCATCGTGGATCGTCCCCATCGTGCGCAATCCGAGTTCGTCGTAGCTGAAGTGCGCGACGACGCTCGCCTCGATCAGGTCGTTGTCCGTCACGCGGTAGTAGCCCTCGTAGTAGTCGGGACCGACATTGCCGGCGAGGTCGGAGGTGAGCCGGGGCGAGGTGTTGGCCGGCGAGATCATCGAGAGCCCGGCCGCGCTGAGGATCGGCGATGCCTCCACCGCCGCACCGGAGCACAGCGTCCCGATGACGCCCACTACCCGCGCATCGGCAGCGACGATCTCGGCCGCCGCACGCCCGCCCTCGCCCGAGCACTTCTCGTCGAGGATTTCGATGGAGACCGGGTGCCCGTGAATGGGCCCGAAATCCTCGATCGCCAAGCCGATGGCGGTTCCGATGAGAGGCGACACGGAGGTCACCACCGATTCGGAAAGCAGCGCTCGGATTTCGATTGGCTCGCCGCGTTCGATCTCAACCTCACCGATTGGCCCCGCTGCGAAACCGCTGCTGCAGGCGAGGATCGCCGACACCGCGGCAGCAAGCACTGATGTTCGTCCGATGGGCGGCACGTTACGCATGGCCAGTTCCTTCCCTGCTTGTCCGTCAAGGTCGTTCAGTGACAAGGTCGCGTCAGTTCTCTGGAACGGGTCTCGCGGCACTATAACCAAATGCGAGATCGTGGCATGGAGTCGATCGTACCCGTCGCCGCCCAGCCGCGCGCGGACGTGTCGGCAGCAGGTCTTTCGGAAGGAGTCGTCAGTGAGCGACACGCGCACCATCACCGATCATTACTCCAGCGGCGATCTGCTGGCGCGGCTCGAAGCGAGGTTGCGGGAGGACGGGTTCGATTTGTCGCAGGCGACCGCTGAAACTCTCGCACCTTACGACCACTTCCACGGCCGCGGCCTCGAAGCGACCGAGGACATGGCCGCGCTGCTCCAGGTCGCCGAGACCGACCACATTCTCGATGTCGGCAGCGGCCTCGGCGGGCCCGCGCGCTACCTGGCCCAGCGCTTCGGTTGCCGTGTCAGCGGGATCGATCTCACGGCCGAGTTCTGCGACGTCGCGCGCCATCTGACGGCGCTACTTGGATTCGAGGAGCGAGTATCCGTCCGGCAGGGCGACGCGCTGGCGATGCCGTATGGCGATGCGACATTCGATGGTGCGTACTCGATGAACGTCTCGATGAACATCGCCGACAAGCGTGCGCTCTATCGGGAAATCCGCCGCGTGCTCAGGCCCGGCGCCTGGCTGGTGCTGTCGGAGGCTGCGCAGGGGCCGGGCGGCGCGCCGGACTACCCGACGCCGTGGGCGCGCACCGCCGCGTCGAGTTTTCTCGCGACCGAGGCCGAGACCCGCGCGAGCCTGGAAGCGTGCGGGTTCACCATCGAGAGCCTGCGCGATACGACCGAGGCCGCGCTCGCCTATGGCGCCCGCTCGCGCGCGCTGGTGGAGGCCGGCGGCAAGCCGCTGCACCGTGCCGTTTCGCTGATCCACGGCGCGCTCGCCGAGCAGGCGGCGGCGAACTCGGCACGCGCGCTGAAGGAGCACCGCGCGGTACCGATCGAGCTCTTCTGTAGAGCGGAGCCAAGTTGAAGAACAGGGCTTGCTTGCTGGGCCTGCCTCGCGGGATGCCGTCTAGCAGCTCGGCCGGGCGGTGAAGGATGGTGGAAGCGCAGAAAATCCGGTCGGTCGCGGTGATGGGGGCGGGGCATGGCGGGTACGCCGCCGCCGCCGATCTGACGCGGCGAGAGTTCGAGGTCCGGCTGCACGCGCGCCGCGAGGATAGCCTGGAGCCAATTCGGGCCAACGGCGGTATCGACGTCCGCGGAATCTTCGAAGGCTGTGAGATGCCGGCGCTGCTGACCACCGACGTCGCTGAGGCGGTCGCTGGGGCCGATCTCGTCATGCTGGTCGTCCCCTCCGTCGCCCATGCCTGGTACGCCGAGCGGCTCGCCGGAGTGCTGGCCGAGGGCACGCCCGTCTTCCTCAATCCCGGCCATACCGGCGGGGGCCTCCACTTTCGTGCCGAGATGCGCCGCGCCGGGCACACCGCCCAGCTCGAAATCTGCGAGACGGTGACGCTCAGCTTCATCTGCCGGATCGAGGCGCCAGCGAGGGTCGGCGTCTACAGCTACACCAAGTCACTCATGTTTGCGGCTCTGCCCGGCACCTCCGCAGGGACGCTGCACGCGGCGATCTCGCCGCTGTTCCCGGAGATACGGCCCGCTTCCAGCGTGCTCGAAACCGGGCTTGCCAACATCAACGCAGTCTTCCATCCGCCGGGCATGCTGCTGAACGCCGGCTGGATCGAGGCCACAGGCGGCGACTTCCTCTTTTATCGGGAAGGCGTGACCGACGCGGTCGGCCGGGCAGCCGCCGCAATCGACGCGGAACGGCTCGCCGTTGCCCGCGCGCTCGACGTGCCGGCAAGACCCTTCCTGCAGATGTTCCACGAGGCCGGGCTGACGACGCGCGCGGCGACGGAAAGCGGCTCGATCTCGCGCGCCTGCCGGGAGAGCGCACCCAACGCGACGCTTAAGAGCCCGCCTTCGCTCGACCACCGCTATGTGCACGAGGATGTCGGTTACGGACTGGTGCCTATCGCCGCGTTGGGCCGGCTGGCGGGGATCGAGACGCCGACCATCGACAGTCACATCGCATTGTTCTCGGCTGCGACGGGCATCGACTACGCGACACGAGGGCTCACTCTCGCGCGTATGGGAATCGCCGGCCTCGAGCTCGTGGCGCTGAAGCGCCTGGTGCAGGAAGGGGAGACGGCGACGTGAGCACATTCGGGGTGAGTTTCGACGGCTTCGCCCCGTTCGCGGACACGCTTGGGCTCGCTCGACGGGCCGAGGAGGCCGGCGCCCGCAGCTTGTGGATGGCGGAGCACCTGGGCTACCGCCAGTCGCTGGTCTCGTGCACCGCGTTCGCTCTCGAGACCGCGCACGCGACGGTCGTGCCGACCGCCATCAGCCCCTATCTCTGGTCGCCGGTCACGGTGGCCATGGCCTTGGCGACAATCGCTGAAGCCGCGCCTGGGCGCGCCGCGCTGGCCCTCGGTTCGGGCAACCCGATGTTCCTGGCCGAAGCAGGGGCCAAGCTCGAACGGCCGCTCGTCGCAATGCGCGAGTTCATCGCCTGTCTGCGTCAACTCTGGTCTGGCGAGGCGGGCGCCTACGAGGGCGAGATGTTCCGCCTCGACGGCATGCGGATGGCGTTTTGTCCGTCCCAGCCGATCCCGCTTTATCTCGCCGCAATGGGCCCCCGGATGTTGCGGCTCGCGGGCGAGCTCGCAGACGGCGTGGTGTTGTCTGCCGGCCTCACGGCCGAGTATGCGGCCGAGTCCCTGGCCATGGCCGAAGCGGGTGCCAGGGCCGCCGGGCGCGATCCAGCAGCACTGCGGCGCGCGGCCTATCTCTACGTTGCCGTCGATGCGAACCGGGCGGCGGCGTTGGAACGGCTACGCCCCAAGGTCGCTTTTATGATGCGGAACGACTTCGTCGCGCCCAGCGTTGCGGGCTCCGGCATCGCAATTGACCGCGACGCGGTCAAGCGGGCGATCGCGCGGCGCAACATAAAGGTGGCGGCGGAGCTCATTCCTGACGAGGCGGTGGCGAGGTTCGCCGTCTGCGGTACGCCGGAAGACTGCGAACAGCGCATCGCGGAATACCGGACGGTCGGGATCGACGAAGTCGTGCTGCTGATCGCCGGCGACGCTCGACCTGATTCGGGCGCTCAGCCCATAACGCCTTGTCCGTTGTTAACGGCGGCCCGTCGCCCGCGTCAACTCGGGTCTACGCGGTAGCGCTCGATCTTGGCCTCGTCGATTTCGACCCCCATGCCCGGACCCATCGGGACCGGCACCGCGCCCCCGACATGGGCCAGCGGGGAGGCGATAAGGTCGTCTGTATAGTAGCCCCCGCCGATCCGCCCGGCCCGATGCTCGGCCGGCATCGAGACCGGTACCACGCAGCTCAGCACGACAGGTTCGGCAGCGGCGGCTAGTTGGAGGTTGGCGAGATTGCCGACGCCGGTCTCGACCGAGCCGTTGACGTTGGAGATCAGCCCCGCCGCGCGCGCCACTGCGGCGACCTGCATCGCGCGAAACAGCCCGCCCGGCTTCGTGGTGTATATCGAGACGATGTCTGCCGCGCGGCGCTCGGCGATCTCGATCACGTCGCGGGCGTTCCACGCGCTCTCGTCGGCCATCAGCGGCACGCCGATGCCGCGCCTGACCTCGGCGAGCCCGTCGATCCCCTCGACGGGCTGCTCGGCGTAGATCAGGTCGGCCGCCTCCATCCGGCGGATGATCTTCACGGCCTCGTAAGGCGTGCGGTAGCCGCAATTGGCGTCGACGCAGAGCGCCGTCGCAGGTCCCAGCGCCTCGCGGATCCGGCGCACGATCTCGACGTCCCGTTCGGGATCGACGCCGACCTTGATCTTGATCGTCCTGATGCCTTCGGCGGCGACGACTTTGCATTCGTCGACCGCCTCGTCGATGGGCAGCAGCCCAATCGAATGGGTGATCGGCACCGCGTCGCGCAGCATGCCGCCGAGGAGTCGATGCACCGGAACGCCCAGCGTGCGACCGGCGAGGTCGTAAGCAGCCATCTCGACCGCGCCCTTGGCGTAAGGGTAGCCCTTGATCGCGGCATCCATCGCGCGGTGGAGCAGCGCCGGCTGGGCCGGGTCGAGGCCGGCGACCGCAGGCGCCAGATAGGCCTCGACCACGAACCGCGTCGTGCCCGGCGATTCGCCGAAGTAGCGGCCGTAGTCGCCGCCCCAGTCCTTCAGCGCCGGCGCCTCGCCCCAGCCGACCAGCCCGTTCTCGCCTTCCATACGGACCAGGATGTAGCCACCGATGGGTTCGGTAAGCCCGGTCCACTTGTGCTCGCGGCGTGTTGGTAGCGAGACCTGCACCAGCTCGATGCCGGCGATTCTTGTTGTCATTGAGGATCCTCCCGCCGGCTGCCCTATCGCGAAACCGGGGACTGCGCAAGGCGACCGAGCTCGTTACTACCGAGGACGTCTTCCGCCACCACGGCGCCGCGCAAAGGAGCGTGTTGCGTTCCGCGCGCGAGGCCGCCTACCATGGGCCTAACGCGCCCGCCGGTATCCCTCGCGGCGGTTTGGGTGTGCGAGGTTGAACCCGGTGCCAAGTGCCCGGCGTGGCGGCCCGATCCGGCGGGGCAATTGCGGGTCCGTCCGACGAGGGAGGCAGCAAGAATGACCCAACGTGAAGAAGATCCGAGATTCGGCGCGCCGACGCGCCGCGAAGTGCTCAAGACCGGCGCTGCGGCAGGAGTCTCCGTGGCAGTTGCAGGCGGCTTGTCGGTCGGTATGACGCAAGTGGCTCACGCCGCGAGCGATACAATTCGCGGCTACGGCACGACGACCGTGCAGCTCAAGGACTGGTCGCTCTTCAACGAGAGCACCGGGCTGACCATGGAGTTCACGCCGACAGACGCCAACATGGGCAACTTCATGCGTGATGTCACGGTCAACGAGGTGGGCGACACGCACGATCTCTTCTTCACCGACGGCGGCACCCAGTACAAGCTCGGGCCGGAGGGGTTTTACTTGGTGATAGACGAGAATCACCCCGAGCTCGCGCTGTGGGAGCGCACCTCCGACAACTACAAGCGCGGCTACATCACGCAGACGCCGGATGGCACCCAGTACGGCGTACCCATGGTCAACAACGCGGACAGCTTCGGCTACTGGCCGGAAGCGATCGGCGTCAATCCCAACGGCCTGGAAGAGGTCTCCTGGCAGAAACTGTTCGAAAACGAGGAGGCCAAGAACCGCGCCTCGATCGACCGGAACTGGCTGCTCACCATGCCGGAGGTCGCCTTCTACATGCAGGTTTACGGCAAGGCGGAGATCGTGGACAACGCGAACCTCACGCCGGAAGAGGCCAAAGCCGTCGGCGACTGGGCGATCGAGCGCAAGCAAGCCGGGCAGTTCCGCACCTTCCACACGGGCTTTGAGGAGCAGGTCCAGCTTCTCGGCAATAAGGAAGTCGACATCATCAACTGCTGGGAGCCGGCGACCAAGAACGTGAACGCTGAGGCCGGGGCGGACGTGGTGCGCTACGCCTACACCGTCGAGGGCTACTTCAAGTGGGGCATCGGCGCCTACATCCCGACCCAGGCTGCGGAGCGCGACAATCTCAACAACATCTACAAGGCATTGAACTACTTCCTCGACGGCGAGTATCGCGCGTACCAGGCAATCGAGCGGGGCTACGGCGGCCCCAATCTCGATCTCGGTGTCAAGTACGCCGAGGAGGTCGGCTGGCCTGCCGATCAAGTGGCGGCGGTGGATGCGGTCCAGAAGAAGGTGGACACGAAGTACGAGAAGCCGTTCTGGGAGAACCTCAATCCCGACCATCAGGAGGCGATGGAGGAGGAGTGGCAGCGCTTCCTCAACGCCTGAGAAATTGACCGTTAGCGTGCCCCGGTGGCCTCTGCCGGGGCACGCGCGAACCTGTCGATGGCGAACGCCCTAGTGAGCGGCGGCGTCAGATCCTGGTACACGCGCGCCGCGTCGGGCCGCTGGACCGTCCCCGCCTTTATCATCGTCTGGACGGTCGTCGTCATCGTCCCGCTGTTTCTGCTTCTCCTCTATTCATTTCTTGAGACGAAGGGGTTCAAGGTCGTCTGGGACCCCTCGTTCCACACCTGGGACCGTTTCTTCGAGACCGGACGCTGGACCGTGGCGATGCGCACGCTGCGTATCGCCATCGGCATGACGGTGATCGAGCTCGTGCTGGCGTTTCCGTTCGCGCTCTGGCTCGCCAAGGGCTGCCGGTCGCAGGGGCTCAAGGCGATCCTGCTCACGCTGCTGACGATCCCGTTCTTTCTCGATCTCTCGTCCCGCACGATCATCTGGCGGGCACTGCTGGGCAGCAACGGCGTCGTCAACACGGTGCTGATGGAGCTGGGGATCACGTCCGAGCCCGTCGAGTGGCTGATCTTTACCGAGTTTTCGGTCTTCTTCGGTCTCGCCGCGCCTTATTTCGCGACCATGGTGTTCCCCATCTTCCTGGTGGCGACACTCATCGACGACGAGTATCTCGACGCGAGCCGCGATCTGGGCGCCAATCCGTTGCAGACGCTGTTCCTCGTGATCGTCCCACTCTGCCTCCCCGGCGTCATCGCCGGCGTGGTCTTTACCATGGTGCCGATGATGGGCGAGTGGGTGGTGCCGCAGCTCATGGGCGGCGGCAAGGTCAACATGATCGGCCGATCTACCGAGGATGCGCTATCCACGCTCAACTACCCGACCGCGGCCTCCCTCTCGGCCTTCGTGCTCGCGATCCTGGTTGCGCTGCTGGCGGCGCTCACGCTGCTGACCCGGCGGCGGGGCGGTGTCGCCGGCCTGTTCGAGGCGCTGAAGCTGTGAGCGCGGCAGACGCGCACGCGGGCCGGAGACTCGGGCGAGCCCAGCGCCTGCGCCTGTGGGAGCACGCGGTGTATGCGCCCATCTGGCGGCCGCTCGCCGCGTGGATCGGCCTCGTGCTCATCGTGCTCACCTACATCCCGCTCGTCTGGCTGGTGGTCATGTCGTTCAGCGACCGGCCACTCTCCGGCATCCCGCATCCGCTGACGCTCCGCTGGTACGACGAGCTGTTCGCGACCTCCGCGTGGATCGAGCCGATGACCGACAGCCTGTGGCTCGCGCTCGCCGTCGGCGTCTGCTGCGTCCTCATCTCGGTGCCGGTGGGGCGCGCGATCCCGCGGCTGAGGCGGCGCGGCGGGGTGCTGCTGATCACGCTCCTGCCGCTGTTCGTGCCGGGGCTCACCATGGGGGCCGCGCTGTTCCTCTTCATCCGCTCCTACATGCACTTCAAGCTTGGAATGTGGTCGGTCTTCGTCGGCCACATGGTCTGGGCACTGCCCTTTGCCTTCCTCCTGGTGATCGTATTGGCCACGCGCTTCGACCACCGCCTGCTCGAGGCGGCCGAGGATCTCGGGGCCTCGGCCTGGCAGCGCTTCTGGCAGATAGAGTTTCCGATCATGCGTCCTGGCATCGTTGGCGCCGGCCTCTTCGGCTTCATCCTCTCGTTCAACGAGTTGCTACGCTCGATCTTCCTGCGCGGCACCGAGACGACGATGCCGATCTACACCTGGGCGCAGGCGTCGTCGCATCAGTCCAACGTGCCGATCATCTTCGGCCTGGCCTCGCTCATCTTCGGTGTCACGCTGCCGATCATCGGCACGTTCTTCTGGATCCTGTTCAGTCGCACCGACCGCGGCCGCTGAGGCAAAGGACCAATTCTCTCGCGGCCCCATCCTCGGCTGAGTCCTCGCTTCCTACGGGAGCTCGGTTGAGTCGGGCTCAGATCGGCGGCGTGCGCTGGGCCCACGGGCGGGCCGCTTCGAGCGCGGCGCCAATCCGCAAGACCCCGTTATCGTCGTGGCGCCGGCCGACGATCTGCAGGCTGGTCGGCAACCCCGACGTCGTGATTCCGGACGGCACCGCGAGCGCCGGACATTGATGCAGAAAATTGAACGGGTAGGTCATGTAGAGGCCGCAGAATCGCCCCTGCTCGTCGACGCGGTAGTAGTCCGGATCGAGGGTGTCGTTCGGCGGTGGCGGTTGCGCGCAGGTGGGCGTCAGGAGCGCGTCATAATCGGCAAAGATTGGCCGCAAGTCCTCCCACATTTGCGTGCGGAAGATCTCGATATTCTTGAAGTCGACCGCGCCCATGGCCAAGCCTCTGTCCATGTAGGAGACGAGTACCGGATCCATCTGATCTCGCCACTCCTCGAGATGCTGGCCGAAGCAGGCAGCCTGCAACACGCCCCAATGATCGACCCAGCGATCGATGACATCGCGCGTCCAGGCGATCTCTACCTCCTCGACCGTGGCGCCGGCGTCTTCGAGCGCGCGCGTGGCCTCCCGGGTCTGGGCGCGCACGTCTTCGTCGATGGCGTAGAAGCCAAAGTCGTAGTTCACCGCGAGCTTGAGGTCCCGGATATCCGATGGCGTGGGAACGTGGATTTCGGGGCCTGCGGGCAAAGACAGAAAATCGCGGTCGTCGGGACCTTGGGTAACCTTCAAGAACAGCGCAGCGTCCGCAACCGTTCGCGAGAGCGGGCCGAAGTGCAGGAGATCGTCGAACGCTGTTGGCAGCATCTGGAGCGGGACGCGCCCGAAGGTGGGTTTCAGTCCGACCGTGCCGCAATAGGCCGCCGGGATGCGAACTGAGCCCCCCGCGTCGGTGCCCTCGGCAAGAGGCACGCAGCCGGTGGCGACCGCTGCGCCCGACCCGCCGGATGAGCCGCCGGGTGAACGCGTCGTATCCCAGGGATTGTTTGTGTCGCCCCAGAGCGCGCTCTTGCAAAAGCCGGCATAAGCGAACTCGGGGGTCGTGGTCTTCCCCACCATGATGCTGCCGGCGGCGCGCAGGCGCTCCACGACGGGCACATCGAAATCCGGCACCCAGTTCTCGTAGATCTTGGAGCCGAGCGTGGCTCGCTTCCCTCTGGTGGGCGTCAGGTCCTTGATGGCGATCGGCACGCCGTGCAGCGGCCCGAGCGGCTCTCCTCCCATGACCGCGCGCTCGGCCTCCCGCGCCTGGGCGAGCGCCTCGTCCGGATAGGTGAAGCAGAACGCATTGAGCGCGCCGTTCACCTCCTCGATGCGGGCGAGGCTGTTCTGCACCACTTCGACGGGCGAGACCTTCTTCTCCCTGATCAATCCGGCGAGCGTCGTCGCAGGCAAGTAGGCAAGGGACAAATCCATCATGGAATCCTCCGTCCTGAGGTGCCCGCCCGTACCGCGACCGTCGTCATTCGGCCACGGCGAGGCGCGCTTCGAGTTCGCGCCCAATGGTGTCGCCGTCGTAGATCGCGTGCTGGAGCAGGCGCGGCGCGCGGCAGTCTCCGATACGGAAGGTAGGCAGCCGTTCCCGTAACGCCCAGTAGAGCGCGTCGTTCGATCTGCGCCCGATAGCGAGCACGATCGTATCGACATCGCGGAGAGTCCGTTCCTCGTTGGTGTGGACGTCAACGACGACCACACCATCCGGCCCGATCGAGCGGATGTCCCCGTGCAAGGTGATGCGAAGCCCGCGCGGGCGGACACGCTGGTAGAAGAGCGCGGCGTTGCTCGGTTCGAGGTCCGCTCCAGCCGCCCCAAGCGGCGTCACGAACTCGACCTGCCGGTCGACCTCCAGCAGGAACTCGGCGGTGCCGCATGCCTCCCAGTGCGCGTTGCGGTCGAGCACCACGACATGTCGCCCCCCGTCGACCCGCCCCGACATCACGTCGTCGGTCGAGACCACCCTGGGATCGTCGGCAATGCCGGGGACGAGCCCGCCCATCGAAGCCCAGAGGCCCTCAGTCGCGAGGGGCGGGCTCGGTCCGTCGGGGCCATCGCGTCCCGGCAGGTAGGGACGCGAGCCGGTGGCGACGACCACGGCGTCGGGGCCGAGTGCCTCGATCGCGCTCGCGCTCGCCTCCACCCCCAGTCGAACGTCAACCCGCATGCGTTCCGCCTCCGAGGCGAGATGTCGCACCGAGTCCCCGATCTCGTCGTGGAGGGGTTGACGCGCCGCGAGCCGGATCAGGCCGCCCGGCTCGTACTCGCGTTCGAACAGGGTGACACGATGGCCGCGCCGGGCAAGGGTCACGGCGGCGCTGAGCCCGGCCGGACCGCCGCCCGCCACCGCCACATGACGGGACGTCGTGGCGGGCGTCACGGCGCCGCGCTGCAACTCGCGTCCGGCCGCAGCGTTCTGCACGCAACGGATGGGGTCTCGCTGCATGATCTGCAGGATGCAGGCGTCGTTGCAGGCGATGCAGGGCCGCACTTCGCTGAGCCGCCCCTCGCGGACCTTGTTCGGCAGCTCCGGATCCGCGATGAGCGCGCGCGCCATCCCGATGAGGTCTGCATCGCCCTCCCGGAGAATCCGCTCCGCATCCAGCGGGTTCTTGATACGGCCGAAGGCAACAACCGGCAGCGGGGTCGCGCGCTTGAGAGCGGCGTTCAGGTCGTTGAAGGCGAGCTGCGGCACTGCGGCCGGCGGGACCTCCATCCAGAAGCTGCTGAACGATCCCGCGTCGCAGCTGAATAGATCGACGTGCCCGCTCGCCGCGAGCGCCCGGGCGACCTCGAGGCCGTATTCCAGGCCGTAGCCGAACGGGGTGTACTCGTGCAGGCAGAGGCGTACCGAGATGGGCCAGTCGGGACCCACTGCCTCCCGCATCGCCGCGAGCACCTCGAGCGGGAGGCGCATGCGGTTCTCGAAGGAGCCGCCGTAGTCGTCCTCCCTGCGGTTGAAGAACGGCGAGACGAAGCTTCGCAGGAGGCCGTCGTGGCCGACCTTGATCTCGACCCCGTCGTAGCCCGCGTCGCGCATGTTGACGGATGATGCCGCGAACCCTTTGACGACCGCCTCGATCTCCGCCGGCCCCATCTCGACGGTGTTGTAGCGCGAATAAGGCTCGGGCATCTGGGAGGGTGCCCAGAGCTCCCGCGGCGGGTGGCTGAGGCTGGTGTGCCCGGCGTGGTTGAGCTGGGCAAAGGCGTGCGCGCCGTACGGATGGACCGCTTCGACGAGGCGCTGGTAGGCCGGAACTGCCTCTCGGTCCCACGCACGGCCATAATTCGGGCACATCTGGCCGATCGGATGCACGGCGTGGCTGCCGGTCACGATGAGGCCAGCCCCGCCACGCGCCCGCGTCGCGTAGTAGGCGGCGAGTTCCTCCGTCGGCGTCCCGTCCGGCGCGTCAAGCCCATTCCAATGGGCCAGCAGCACGAAGCGGTTGCGAAGCTCAATTCCGCCGAGGCGAAACGGTGACCAGAGTAGAGAGTCGCCGTTCATCCTTTTGCTGTCTCCCTCCGGGAAGCCGCTAAAGTCTAGGTCTCGTGGCAGGACGCAGTTTGCCGATTGAGGTCACGGGGCCATCGATGCTTTCGCGCGTGCCGAAGACCGAAGCCTCCTTCACTCGGCAGCGTCCCGCGGCGGCGCTCAGCGGCGGCCGAACAGGCGCTCGATATCGGCGAGCTTGAGTTCAACGTAGGTGGGCCGGCCGTGGTTGCACTGGCCCGCGTGGGGGGTCGCTTCCATCTGGCGCAGGAGCGCGTTCATCTCGTCGGCGTTGAGCCTGCGGCCGGCGCGGACGCTGCCGTGGCAGGCGAGGGTGCTGCACACGTCGCCGAGCCGCTCGCGCAGCGTCGTCGCCTCGTCCCATTCCGCGAGCTCGTCGGCGAGGTCGCGCACGAGGCCTTGCGTGTCGCCGTTGCCGATGAGCGCCGGCA
>JAPOPO010000523.1 GCA_026712885.1 Rhodospirillales bacterium
CGCACCCCCCCCCCCCCCCCTCCCCCGCGGGCGCCGCCGGCGCTTGCGTTTTCGCGGAGGTGCGGGGGGTCGCGGACGAAGCCGGCCTCCGCGCAGCGCTGCCGCTGGTGCATGAGGCACCGGGCCCCACCTTCCTCACGGTGAAGGTGCACGCCGAGCCGCTGCCCCGCGTCCTCCCGCCCCGCGACGGCGCCTACCTGAAAGACCGCTTCCGCGCGGCGCTGCTGGGCCCCGACGCCGTCCTCTAGATTCGGCAACGCATCGTCCGTCCCGGCGAAGAGCCGGCGTTCGGGACGTCCCCCTCCTCGCACCGTATTGACTTGCCTTGCCGAGCACCCCACCGTTTCCGCCATGTTCTTCCCGAGTCGCAACACGGTCGGGACGCTTCGAGAGACCGCTTCGTAAACCGCCAGCGTTTGCAAAGCCCGCTCACGTTGCCCGACACCGTCGGCCGACTCTCACTGCTGAGGAACGCAGCACCATGAGACCCCAAGTCACCTCCCTTCGCTCAGTAGCGGTACTGTTCATGGCATGCGGCTTCGCCGGAGGCCTGTCCGCTTGCGGCGGAGACTCCGATGACGGGCCGTCAGCTACACCGCAGATGCACGTGGTTAGTGGCGAGGCGCTCGACATGGCGATCACCGCTGATCCTGCGTCAACGGCACCGGACCTGCTGAGTGCGGACGGCTCGGGAACGCCCGCCGACAACACGATGCTCGAGGAGGCGGCCGACGCAGCCACAATCGAGGGCTGGGACCGCAATGTGTACGAGCGAACGACTGCGTCGGATTCGACAGATACGTTCGTTATCTACAGCAACAAGGGCGAGCCAACGCCCACGGCGTTCAGCGACGTTTATCCGTTCGATCATGACGCCGACAGCGACGCAGCAAATGACTCCTTGATCGTCGACATGAACAATGTGGGGTCAATCACTGGTGTGACTGGCTTCCCGAATGCGGGTACGCGGGTCGAGGTGCAATACTCGGATGACGAAGCTCTCGCCGGCACGTTTGCCGAAGTGTCGGGGACATACACGTGCGTTTCTGGGTGCAGTCTTTCAGGCGAAAGCGATGGCAGATTTGACGCTATAGGCGGCACTTGGTACTTCACGCCCGTTAACGAGAGAGATCCGGTGGATGTCCCGGACTCAGACTTCGTCCATTTCGGCTACTGCAGAACGAATCTGAAGTCGCCGGCGACTCTACCTACATGGTCGCCCCCATCGCCGGCGGCACCGTCGAGTCCGCGATCGGCATCGTCCAAATGCTGGAGGGTCGCGCGACTTACACTGGTGCGGCGACGGGTCTCTACGTGATCAAGACTTTCACGTTGGACGGCGAAGTCCAGAACCCAAAGGGCGGACAGTTCACCGCCGACGCGATGCTGACGGCCACGTTCGGCGGCGGCGGCGTGCCTGCCATTAGCCACTACTCGATCGTTGGCTCGATCAAGGACTTCGTGAACCGGGACGGCAGAGCCATCGACTCAAGCTGGAGTGTCGACCTGGAGACCGCCCTGTTCGGCAGCCAACAGAGCGGCGCGCTCACGGGCACGAACGGCAACGTGTTCAGCGGCGCGACCGAGGGCGACCAGGACAGGATGGGCGCCTGGAGCGGCCGGTTCTTCGGCGACGACACGACGTCTGGCAACCAGTCGACGCTCCCGTCCGCCGTGGCCGGCACCTTCGACGCTCAGTTCACCAACGGCGCCGTCATCGGCTCCTTCGGCGCGGAGAAAGACGACTGACGCAGGTGCCGCTCGCCCCTCCCCTCAGTACCGCCCTACCGTAACCCCGCCGTCGACGATGATGGTCTGGCCGCTGACGTAGCGTGCGCCGTCGGAGCAGAGGAAGAGGATCACGTCGGCGATATCGTCCGCCTCGCCGTAGCGGCCGAGCGGAATGTATTCGGCGGCCGCCTCCAGCCCCGCCATCCCGAGCGAGTGCACCGTCGAGAGCGCCTGCGCGGTCTTGATGAAGCCGGGGGCGATGCCGTTGACGCGGATGCCGTCGCCGCCCAGGTCGCAGGCCATGCCGCGCACCAGCCCGACCACGCCCGACTTGGCTGCGTTGTACTGCACGTGATCGTGCCAGCCCCAGGTCGTGCCCATGACCGAGGAGACGGCGACCATTGCGCCGCGCCCCGCCTCGCGCATCGACGGCGCCGCGGCGCGCAGGAGGCGGAACACGCCCGAGAGGTCGACATCGAGGGTGTGGTCCCATTTCTCGTCGCTCATCTCGGTGAGCGGCACCTTGTGAGCGATGCCGGCATTGGCGACGACGGCGTCGAGCGGACCGGTGGCGGCCTCGGCGGCCGCGACCGCGTCGTTCACATTGGCGCTGTCGGTCACGTCCACATGGCTGAAGCTCGCACTGCCGCCTTCCGCCTCGATCGCGGCGACGGTCGCCTGCCCTTCGTCGTCGAGCACGTCGGTGACGTAGACGTGGTAGCCGGCCCGGCCGAAGGCCAGGGCCGTGGCTTTGCCGATGCCAATTCCGGCGCCCGTGATCATGACTGTCGGCTTGCTCATCGAGTGCTCCCGTGCCCGCGCTATAGGATGTTTGCGGCCCCGTGATAGAGCATATCCCCCGCTCTCTCAACGCACGGCGCTGCTATCCGGGGATCAGCACGCTTTGCCCGGTGGTGCGCCGTGCTTCCAGGTCACGATGGGCGTCTGCCGCATCGGCGAGCGCATAGCGCCGCTCGACAAGGGGAACGACCGCGCCGCTCCCCAACACCGCGAAGAGCGCACTGGCACGCGCCTGGAGCGCCGCCGGCGTGTCGTTCTCCTGGAAGAGGCCGGGGCGCACGACCTTGATTGACTTCGCCGCCGCCGCGGCAAGGGCACTCTGCGGAGGAGCGCCCGATGAGCTGCCGTAGAGCACAAGCGTGCCGCCGGGGCGAAGGCAGGCGACGGAAGCTTCGGCCGTGTCCCGGCCGACAGAATCGTAGACCACGGCGAGGCCCTCGCCGCCGGTGAGCGCGGCGACGCGGGCGGCTACGTCCTCCCGCCGATAGTCGATCGCGTGGCTACAGCCGTGGGCCTCGGCGAGATCACACTTGTCGTCATCGCCGGCGCAGCCGATGACCGTGGTGCCCGCATGCGCGAGCCATTGGCAGAGCAGCAGGCCGGTGCCGCCCGCCGCTGCGTGGACCAGCACGGCATCGCCCGGCTGCACCGCGCCGCTCTTGTGGACCAGATATTCCGCCGTCATGCCCTTGAGCATGGTGGCAGCGGCCTGCTCGAAGCCGATGGCATCGGGCAGCGTGACCAGTGCGTCGGCCACGATGGTGCGCAGCGATGCGTAGGCGCCGGGCGGCGTGCTCGCGTAGGCCACGCGGTCGCCCTCCTTGAGCGTCGTCACCGCGCCGCCCACCGCCTCCACCACGCCCGCGCCCTCGAAGCCAATGACCCAGGGCAGCCCCGGCGAGGGGAAGGAGCCGCGCCGCTGATAGGTGTCGAGGAAGTTCAGTCCGATGGCCCTCTGCGCAATCCGCACCTCGGTGGCGCCGGGGTCCGGCACCCAGAGGTCCTCGACACGCAGCACCTCCGGGCCGCCGGCCTCGTGCATGCGCACGGCCTGCGTCTTGACCGGCAGCCGGGTCCGCGCGCGGTGCTTCTGGCCGTACATCGTCGTGAAGATGCGGGTGAACTGGCGCTCGCGGGTGTGGACCGCCTCGAGAGGCACGGCGCCTGCCGGGGTCGAAGGCTCGATGGTCGTCGGTGTGGTCATAAGGCGCCGCCCTCACTCCGGCGTGCTCAGGCGGTTTCCGGGAAGCGTTCGCCGCCCTCGGGCGCGTGGCCCGGCAGCCAGGTCTCGTGGACGTGCAGCCATGCCACGCCGCTAGGCGTCGCCTCCGCGCGGCGGAAGAGCGCGGTCGAGAGGCGCGCCGATTCCGCGCCCTGCCGGCGGTGCCATTCCTCGTAGGTCACCAGCGCATGATCGCCCACGGCCCAGCGGCACCGGAAATTCTCGATCCAGATCTCAAAGCCGTCCGCGTCGGCGGCGAGTTCGCCGTGCAGCCCTTCGAATTCGGATACCAGCGCTTCGCGCCCGGTCACACCGCCGCGCGGGCCGATGACCTCGAGCCCCTCGCCCATCACGCCGGAGAAGCGGGCGAAGGTTTCGGCCGTTCGCGGCACGGCACCCACCAGCCAGTCCCGCAGGAAGGCGTGGAACCCCCGCACCTCCTGCTCACAGCTCTTCTCCATCCTCCGGCCCCGCTTCGGCGAAGATCACGATTGTACGCCGCAGATGGGGTAGTGTGGGGCAGCGGATATCGCGCGGCAACGGTTCGGCTCGGCCGGCCCATGTGGTGCCGGCGGTCGGCATCGACCGCGCCAGGAAGGGAGGCAGCCATGTCGACGCTGATCAGGGGCGGCACGGTGGTGACCGCAGACGAGCGATACCGTGCGGATGTCCATTGCGCGGAGGGCAAGATCCAGGAGATCGGGACCGGGCTCGACGTGCCCGCAGGCACGGCAACGGTCGATGCCGGAGACGCGCTGGTGATGCCAGGCGGCATCGACCCCCACACCCATATGGAAACGCCGTTCATGGATACCGTGACCGGCGACGACTTCTACACCGGCCCCGCTGCCGGCCTCTCGGGCGGGACCACCATGATCATCGACTTCGTCATCCCCGCACCCGACCAGCGGCCGATGGATGCCTACCGCATCTGGCAGCAGCGCGCGGCGAAGGCGCCGTCGGACTATTCCTTCCACGTCGCGATCACCAACTGGAACGACGAGATTCACGAGGACATGGAGACGCTGACCCGCGATCATGGCGTCAACAGCTTCAAGCACTTCATGGCCTACAAGGGCGAGGTCATGCTCGACGCGGAGAAGATGATGCACAGCTTCGCGCGGGCGCGGGATCTCGGCGCGCTCTGCACCGTCCATTGCGAGGACGGTCATCTGGTCTGGATGATGCAGCAGGAGCTGCTCAAGGCCGGCGTCACCGGGCCGGAGGGCCACCCGCAGTCGCGCCCGCCCGAGGTCGAGGGCGAGGCGACCAACCGCGCCATCCGCATCGCCCAGCTCCTCAAGGCGCCGATCTACATCGTCCACGTGACCTGCCGGGAGTCGCTGGAGGCAATCACGCGCGCGCGCCTGGAAGGCCAGCGCGTCTATGGCGAGTGCCTGGCGCAGCACCTGGTGATCGACGAGAGCGTCTACTACGACCCCGACCCGGAGGTTGCCCGCGGCTACGTGATGAGCCCGCCCTTCCGGCCCAAGGACCATCAGGAGGACCTCTGGCGCGGCCTGCAATCCGGCAACCTGCAGACCACGGCGACCGATCACTGCGCCTATTGCAACTGGCAGAAGGAGATGGGCAAGGACGACTTCTCCAGGATCCCGAACGGCACCAGCGGCGTCGAGGACCGCATGTCGGTGATCTGGGACCAGGGCGTCGAGACCGGCCGGATCACGGCCAACGAGTACGTCGCGATCACGTCGGCCAACGCCGCGAAGATCTTCAACGTCTATCCGCGCAAGGGGGCGATCAGGGTGGGCGCGGACGCGGACATCGTGGTCTGGGACCCCAAGGCCACGCGCACGATCTCGGCCAAGACCCACCTCCAGAACAACGATTTCAACATCTACGAGGGGATGACCGTGACTGGCGTCGCGCGCGCCACCGTGAGCCGGGGCCGCCATGTCTGGGACGGCTCGGAGATCCGTGCCGACCAGGGCGACGGCGCCTATGTCGAGCGGCCGACCTTCCCGGCCATTTTCGACGCGGTGAACACGCTGCGCGCCCGTCACCCGTTCCGCAGCGTCGAGCGGCCGGCCGGCTGAATCGGCTGACGGTTGCCGTCGTCAGGCGAGCCCCATCTGGCGGTAGGAGCGTACGACCTTCTCCAGCGCGACGGCGAAGGCGGCCGTGCGCAGGTCTTCGATCGCTTCCGACCCGCGCATGGTCTCGCGCATCGCGCCGTAGGCCTCGCGCATGGTGTCCTCGAGTCCGGACTGCACCAGGTCGAGCTCGTCCACGCCGCGCAGCAGCGGTGCCTTGAGCTCGTCCGGCACCCGTCGGCCGGACGCGGTCTCGATCATGTCGATGATCCGCCTGCCGCGCTGGATGTCGAGCTGACGCGAGAGGCGCCCGAAGCGCATGTGCGAGACGTTGGAGACCCACTCGAAGTAGCTGACGGTCACGCCGCCGGCGTTGACCAGAAGGTCCGGGAGGATGACCTTGCCGCGCGCGAGCAACTCCTGCTCTGCCGCGAGCGTCACGGGGCCGTTGGCGGCCTCGACGATGAGCGGCGCGCGGATGCGCGAAGCGTTGGCCTCGGTGATCTGAGTCTCGATCGCGGCGGGAATGAGGATGTCGCAGTCCGCCTCGAGGACGGACGCGCCGTCGGCAGCGAAGCGCGCGCCGGGGAACCCCTTGAGGCCACCGGTGCGGGCCAGGTGCTCGGCGAGCGCAACGGGCGCCAAGCCGGCATCGGAGAGAACGGCGCCGTCGTGCTCGATGACACCCGTGAGGCGCACGCCTTCTTCCTCGGTGAGATACTTGGCCGCGTGGAGGCCCACGTTGCCGAGCCCCTGGACGATGACTCGCTTGCCTTCGAGGCCGCCCTCCAGACCGCTGCGGGCCACGTCGTCCGGGTGGCGGAAGAACTCGCGGAGGACGTATTGAACGCCACGACCGGTCGCCTCCACGCGCCCTGGAATGCCGCCCTGGGTTACCGGCTTCCCCGTGACGCAGGCCAGCGCGTCGATGTCCGAGGGGTAGAGCTGGCGGTATTCGTCCGCCATCCAGGCCATCTCGCGCGCGCCCGTGCCGATGTCTGGCGCCGGCACGTCCCGGCTCGGGCTGATGTAGCCGCGATCGGCAAGCTCTTGTGTGAAGCGCCGCGTGATCTGCTCGAGCTCTTCCTCCGTGTAGTCTTCGGGCCGGATCGCGAGCCCGCCCTTGGCGCCGCCGAAGGGCACGTCCACGAGGGCGCACTTGAAGGTCATCAGTGCCGCCAGCGCCTCGACCTCCCGCTGGTCGACGAAGGGCGCGTAGCGAACGCCGCCCTTCACGGGGAGGCGGTGCTCGCTGTGCACCGCGCGCCAGCCGCAGAAGGTCTGGTAGCGGCCCCGCAGGCGCACCGGGAAGCGTAGCTGGATGACGGACTTGCACTCGCGGATGGTTTCTACGAGGTCGTCCGGGACATCGAGCGCGCGGGCCGCCCGGTCGAACATCCCGCGCACGCTGGCCTGAAAGTCGTGCTCGTTCGCGGACATCACGCGCACCTCCGGTAGCAGACGAAGTGGAACTCGTCCTCAAAGTCCATATGTGCGCGTCCCAACACTTTGGCTAGGGCGGATTTGCCAGCGGGCCTGCACCGCCGGGCCGGCCTTGGACCGCCCTTGCCCCCTCCACCCCGCGCTTTGTACCCTCGTCCTCTCGTGGATGATTTCCCCGCCGCCCATGCCCATGATCGTCTCCCAAATGAGCAGGCTCGATGCGCTTGGCAGGTAAACGCGCGCTGGTGACCGGCGGGGCCTCGGGCATCGGTGCCGCGACCGCCGAGCGTTTCGCCGCAGAAGGCGCGACCGTCGCGATTGCCGATCTCGACGGCCCCGGAACGGACAGGCAGGTCGCGGCAATCCGCACCCGCGGAGGAGATGCGGTCGGCATTGTTGCGGACGTCGGAGACGACGCTTCCGTCGCCGCCATGACGGAGCGCGCGTGGGAGGCGCTCGGTGGCGTCGACATCCTCGTGAACAACGCCGCGATTCCGATGATCGGCACCGTCGAGACCCTCGCTGCGGACGACTGGGATCGTGTGCTCGACCTCGACCTGTCGAGCATCTACCGGGCCTCCCGGGCAGCATGGCCGCGCTTCGTCGAGGCGGGCGGAGGAACCATTCTGAACACGGCGTCGGTCGCGGGCGTCATCGGCATGGCCGGCCAACACGGCTATTCCGCCGCCAAGGCGGGCGTGGTGATGCTGACCAAGTGCATGGCCCTCGACGGCGCGGCCCACGGCATTCGCGCGAACTGTGTCTGTCCCGGTTTCGTCGAGACGCCGATGGTCAACGACTATTTCAACGCGCAGGACGACCCGACAGCGAGCCGGGCGGCGGTCAACGCCGCCCACCCCCTGGGGCGCATGGGCCAACCCGACGAGATCGCGGCGGCGTTCCTCTATCTCGCCTCCGATGACGCCCGCTGGATAACCGGCACGGCACTCGTGATCGACGGCGGGCTCACCGCCGGGTTGCCGCCGGGTTAGTCACGCCGGCATCGCACCTCGCAAGCGGCCTCACTCCGCGGCGTCGCGCATCGGCAGGTTCCGCAGGCACGCCGCGATGGTGTCTTCCAGCGTGCGGGCCGTGTCCATCGTCTCGCGGGTCTCGCGCCCGTAGGGTGTCGAATCGAGCAGCCGGAACGTCTCCGCCGAGCCCTGGTGAAACCTTGGGGTGACGCCGGCCGACGCATACGTCGCGGCGATCTCTTCCATCTCGCCGACCCAGCGGCCGGCGTCGGCGGGCAGGCGCGGGATCGTGCCGCGCATGTGTTTCATGATCACGGGCAGGCTCTCGCCGATCTCGGCCCGCACGGTCTCACCCACCCCCAGCGCGTCCGCCACCGCCATCGCCGCGGTGTGCAGCGCGTTGGTGCCCTTGGTGATCGAGGCGTAGCAAGTCTTGACCGCCGAGGCGCGGCCGATCTCCGGGCCGACGCAGCGAACCGACATGTCCTTGCCGTCCAGGACCTCCGTCAGGCCGGCCGCCTCGCCACTGACGTAGAACCGTGTCGGCGGTCCGTCCGGGCGAGGCGAGAAGCCGATGATCCCGGCATCGATGAAGGGTGCGCCGGTGCCCTCGAACTGGGCGCTCATCGCGCGCGCAGTGTCCGGCGAGATCGCGTTGCAGTCGGCATAGGGCGGGGCGGAGCCTGAGCGCCGCATCGCCGCGGCGACATCGCGGGCCAGACCGGTCGCCGCTTCGGGCGGCAGGATCGACAACACCAGTTCGGCCTCGGCGAGCAGCGAGTCGAGGTCGGGCGCGAGACGGAAGCCCAGCCGCTCGGCGCGCGCCCGCGTCTCCTGGCTGCGGCCGGTCACGCAGGTGATCACGTCATGGCCGTGCCGGACCAGCGCCGCGCCGACCCCGCCCCCCATGTCTCCAGGGCTCAGGATCGCAATCGTCTGCTGCGCCATGGTCCCCTCCAAATGCTTCCTCTCACCACTGGAATGCCGTTCGGCGCATAAAAGCGACACCCATCGGCGTGCCGACTTGCCAATCCCATGTCACTATTATGCGCTGAGCAACAGTTCAGGGTAGATCACTCATGACCGAAGGCCGAGCCGATCTCTCACAATGGCGCGAGCCGGGCGCGCTCCTCGAGACCGCCACGCTCGAGGCGAGCCTCGGTGCGCCCGAGCTTCGCATCGTGGACTGCACGACGTGGCTCAAGCCGGCCGAGCCGGGCGACGATGCCCCCTACCGCGTCGTTCCGGGCCGGGCCGAGTATGACGCAGAGCATATCCCCGGCGCCGTCTTCCTCGATATCCAGGGGACGATTTCCGATCCGGACACAAGTCTCAAGTTCATGGCGCCGTCCGCCGAACGATTCGCGGACGCCATGGGCGCGCTCGGCATCGGCGATGACTCCCGCGTCGTGCTCTATTCCGCCGGCAGCATCATGTGGGCGACCCGGGTCTGGTGGATGCTGCGCGCGTTCGGCTTCGACCGTGCGGCGGTGCTCGATGGCGGCTGGGAGAAGTGGAAGGCGGAAGGCCGCCCCGCCTTCTCCGCGCCGGGCCGGTACCCGCCGGTGCGCTTCAGCGCCAAGCCCCGATCGGGCCAATTCGTGGACAGCGAATTCGTGCTCTCCCGGCTCGACGATGCCGAGGCTGTCATGGTGAACGCGCTCGCGCCCGAGTTTCACCTCGGCGAGGGGCCGAGCCGCTACGGACGACCGGGTCGGATTCCGGGAAGCGTCAACGTGCCTGCCGCGACGCTCCTCGATCCGTCGAACGGCGCCTTCGTACCGCTGGACGAAGCAAAGCGGCTCCACGAAGACGCCGGCATCACCCCGGACCGTCACGTCGTCGCCTACTGCGGCGGCGGCATCTCGGCCACGGTCGGCCTCTTCCTGCTTCACCAGCTCGGCTACCGCGACCTCACCCTCTACGACGGGTCGTTGGGCGATTGGGCGCAAAACGCCGATCTGCCGATCGAAACGGGCCCGCAGACGGGCGAGACCTGAGCCGATCCGCTCCTGGTCGGTGGCACGCTAACCACCATGCCCGACATCGCCGGTTTCCGCGCCAAGCTCGCGACCGTCGTGCCGTCCACCAATACCATCGTGGAAGCCGACTTTAGCCACCTCTTCCGCATCCCCGGGGTCACCTTCCATACCGGGCGGATGTACATCGAGAGTCCGGCTCTCGACTCGAACAACGCGTTCGCGGCTCTTCTGGAGCAGGTGGACAGCGCCTTCGAGACGGCGGTCCGCGACGTCATGACCTGCGAGCCCGACTATCTCGTGATGGGGATGTCGGCGCCCACGTTCTGGGGCGGCCGCGAAGGCAACGCGACGTTCCGCGAACGGGCCCGGCGCTTGTGCGGGCTCGGCGTGACGACCGGAGCGGAGGCTTGCAGCGCTGCCCTGGAGGCTCTCGGCGCCCGGCGCATCGCGGTGCTCACCCCGTATCAGCCGATCATGCGCGAGCAGATTGTCCGCTACTTCGAGGAATCGGGTTTCCCGGTGACGCACTATGTGGATCTCGCGTGTCCGAGCGCGACGGCCATTGCGGCGGTGACTCCGGACCGGCTCCGGCAGGTGCTGCGAGAGCTCGACGGTCCGGACGTGGACGCCATCGTGCAGGTGGGAACCAACCTCTCGATGGTGCGGCTCGCGGCGGAGGCCGAAGGCTGGCTCGGGAAACCAGTGATTGCCATCAACACTGCGATCATCTGGCACGCCTACCGGGCGAACGGGTTCGTCGACCGCATCTACGGCTGCGGGTCGCTGCTCAGCGACCACTGAGCGGGCACGGGCGGAGTAGCGGCGGAGCAACGGATCGCGCTACCTTGTTGCGCAATCGCCGTCGCGCCCTGGGACCCACGCATGACACTTGAGTTCCGCAAGCTACATCCGCACTTCGCCGCCGAGGCGAGCGCGATCGATCTGCGCGGCGTACACGACGATGAGACCCTGGAGCGAATCCGGGCAGGCATGGACGAGCACGCGGTGCTCGTGTTCCGGGACCAGGCGCTCTCGGGCGAGGAACAGCGCGACTTCGCCATCCGGCTCGACGGAGAGCTCCATCGCAAGACCGGCATCAGCGTCCTGCAGAAGAGTCGCTTCGGCGACGAGGCCATTACCGATGTCTCGAACGTCGGCGGCGGCGGCGAGGTCCTGGAATCGAACAGCCGGAAGCGCCTGTACGGCCTCGCGAACCGCCTCTGGCACACCGACGCGTCGTTTCAGGACCCGCGCGGACGCTATTCGATGCTTGCCGCGCTCATGCTGCCGCCGGTCGCGGCCGACACCGAGTTCGCGGACATGCGGGCGGCCTACGACGCGCTGGGCGAGGAGACGAAGGCAAGCCTCGAAGGCCTCCGCGTGCACCATTCGATCGCCTATTCGCGCATCACGCTCGGCTTCGAGTTCTCGGAGGATGAGAGCGACCAGCTCAAGGGAGCCATCCAGCCCCTGGTGCTGGAGAATCCGCGCACCGGGCGGCGCTCGCTCTACCTCGCCTCGCACGCGTCGCGGATACTCGACCGGCCCGTCCCGGATGGCCGGCTGCTCCTCCGCGACCTGATCGAGCACGCGACCCGGCCCGACTTCGTACACCGGCATTCGTGGCGGCGCGGGGACTTCGTGATCTGGGACAATCGCGCCACGATGCACCGCGCGCGGCCGTTCGACGACACCCGGCACCGGCGCGAGATGCGCCGCGTCACCAGCCTCGACGTCGGCGATCCGGCCCGGATCGCACAGCCCGTTTAGACCTCGGTCGACCGCCGGAGCGACGGGCCCGGGCTAGCGCCGTTCGCTGACGATCTGCGGGTCCTCCCTGAACACCGCGAGCGGCGAGCAGGGCGGCGGAATCGAGATGGCCTGAATCACGGTCAGGGGCCCGCGCAGGTAGTCGCCGAGCGCGCAGTCCTCGGCGCTCCGCTCCGGGGTTTCGATATGCGTGCCCAGGCGGCGGCCGAAGCGGACCAGGGAGCGGCCGTAAAGGGTCCGCTCTTCATCGTAGGCCGAGAGCGCGCCTGCGAGATCGCCGGGATGGGCCTCGATGGCCCGGGCAATACAGTTCGCATCGCCGGTCGCCTTGACCACGCCCATGCCGGTATGGGGCCTGGCAGAGAACGCAGAATCACCCAGCATGGCCACGCGCCCCTGCACCATCCGGGGCACCTCCAGGTCAACGATGGTCTGGAAGAAGAGCCCTTGCGCCAGGGTCATTGCCTCGGCGAGCGACGGTGGCATGCGATCGGCCGCCGCCTGATGGATCTTGTCGATGAACGACGGGACGATGAGGTGCGGCGCGATGCCACCCTCGTGATAATGGCCGGTGGCGTCGGTCTGCATCTGCCGCAGCGTCTCGGCCGTGGTCAGCTTGTACCAGACGATGTTGAAGCGGCGCTTGCCAGGGCTCAGGTCGCCGTCCGTGCCCGCCACCGGGTAGGCGACCACGTGCTCGCCCGGCGGCAGATAGACGATGAAGTGCGACATCAGCATGTCGCGCCACTCTGCCGAGAGCCGGCTCTCGTCGACGATGCCGCGCCAGGCCACGTAGCCCGCGTACTGCGGCACCGCATCCGGCCAGAGCTGGGGACGAACGGTGGAGCGCACGCCGTCGGCACCGATCAGGAGATCGGCCTCGATGCGGGTGCCATCCTCGAAGTGCGCGAGCACGCCGTCGCCATTGGTCTCGAAGCCGGTGAAGTTGGCGCCGGAGATATAGCGCTCGTCGGGAAAGTTGCTGCGCAGCAGGCCGAACAGATGCCCCCAGGACGCCTGAATCTGGGGACAGTGATAGCGCGCGAGAATGCTGCCGTCGGTGCCGAGGGTGATGCGCTCTTCGAGCCGCGCGCCATACGCCCCGTCGATGGAAAGCCCCAAGGTCTCGAGCGCGGCATGAAGCTCCGGGTGGGTCGCGATGCCGACGCCCCGCTCGGCGAGCTCGGTGCCGATCCTCTCGTGCACCGTCACGTCGCAGCCGGCGCGGTAGAGCATGCTGCCGGCAAGCAGTCCGCCCATCGACCCGCCAACGACGACCACGCGCAACTCTCGGGCACCTTGCCCAACAGAACCGTTTGTCATGGAAGCGTGACTCCGTTTCGCTGGTTACTCACTGCGCGGGCGAGCGGCCCCGAAGCCGGTCCGCCGCGAAGGATCCTCGACGCATAAATCTACGCCATGCGCGCGCCGCTCGCCATTCGGCAGCGTGCGTGCCGGCTCTCCGGCGATACGCTTTTCCTTCATACGCCTCGCGGTATACCCTCTCGGCGACTGTCCATCGGGGCGTCCACAAGGGGCCGGGCGGTGGCCTGGCCCTGAAGCGTGTCGCGAGCGAAAGGGAGTGGGGGCATATGCATCTCACTGTACGTGAAGAGGAACGGATCCAGATTTGGGCTGCGGCGGAGATGGCGCGGCGGCGGCTGGACCGCGGCGTCAAGCTTAACTACCCCGAGGCGATCGCTCTGATCTGCGACGAGATCCTGGAGCGCGCGCGCGAGGGCAGCATCCCGATGCTGACCGACATGATGGAATACGGCGCGACGATCCTGAAGCGGGACGACGTGATGGTAGGCGTGCCCGAG
>JAPOPO010000571.1 GCA_026712885.1 Rhodospirillales bacterium
CGCCTACACGCCGCTCGCGGGCTTCATGGGCGCGGCCGACTGGCGTGGCGCGTGCCTCGATATGCGGCTGGAGAGCGGGCTCTTCTGGCCGCTGCCCATCACGCTTTCCTGCGGCGAGGACGCGGCCATCGCCGTCGGCGACGAGGTGGCGTTGACGGACGAAGGTGGGGAGATCCTGGGTGTCCTCGCGGTCACCGAGACTTACGCCATCGACAAGGAGCTAGAGTGCCGCGAGGTCTACCGCACGACCGACGAGGCCCACCCCGGCGCCGCCAAGGTCATGGCGCAGGGCGCGGTCAACCTGGCGGGCCCGGTCTCGGTCTTCTCCGAGGGCCACTTTCCCGAGACCTACCGGGGGCTCTATCTGCGCCCCGCCGAGACCCGGGCGCTCTTCGCCGAGAAGGGCTGGTCGACGGTCGCCGCCTTCCAGACCCGCAACCCCATGCACCGCAGTCACGAGTTTCTCGCCAAGGTCGCGCTTGAGGTGTGCGACGGGGTGCTGATTCACCAGGTCCTGGGAGCGCTCAAGGCAGGCGATATCCCGGCCGATGTCCGGGTCCACGCCATCGACTGGCTGGTCGCCAACCACTTTGCGGAAGGGACGGTGATCCAGGCGGGCTACCCCATCGAGATGCGCTACGCCGGCCCGCGGGAGGCGCTGCTGCACGCCCTCTTCCGCCAGAATTTCGGGTGCTCGCACCTGGTGATCGGGCGCGACCATGCCGGGCTCGGCGGCTACTACGGGCCCTACGACGCCCACCGCATCTTCGACGAGATCGATGCCGCGAGCCTCGCCATCCGGCCGCTCAAGATCGACGACACCTTCCATTGTTTCGACTGCCGAGGCATGGCGACGGGAAACGCGTGCTTCGCCGCCGAGGGCGGGGAGGACCCGCCAAGCGAGGAGGAGCGCCATCGTGCGGTGGCGGCCGTGGCGACCGGCGATGCCGAGGGCAGAGCCTGCCGCCACGGAGACGACGGGAAGCTCCGCATCTCCGGCACGCGGCTGCGCGAGATGTTCGCGGGCGGCGAGGCGATTCCGCCCGAATACAGCCGCGACGGCGTGGTCGCCATCCTCCAAGCCCATTACGACGGCACCCCGTGACGCTCTATGATGGCTGACGAGCAAGGCGGGCAAACGCGCGCCTGGCGCAGGCAGCAGGGGAACGGAGGAACATCATGGCGGAGGTAACTTCAGGCGGACGCGATCTGGTGGGCTATGGCGCGAACCCGCCGGCGATCCCCTGGCCCAACGGGGCGCGTCTCGCCGTCTCGGTGGTCGTCAACTACGAGGAAGGCTCGGAGTATTCGCACGCCATGGGCGATGCGCACCAGGAAGGGCTCACCGAGTTCGGCAGCTACGCGCTGCCCGAGGTCTACCGCAACCTCGCCATGGAATCGATGTTCGAGTACGGCTCCCGCGCCGGTGTCTGGCGCCTCCTGCGGCTCTTCGACGAGACCGGGATCAAGTCCACCTTCTATGCCTGCGCCGTCGCCTTCGAGCAGAACCCGGAGGTCGCCCGCGCGGTCGTCGCCCGGGGCCACGAAGTGTGCAGCCACGGCTGGCGCTGGGAGGAGGTGTTCCGGCTCAGCCGAGAGGAGGAGCGCGAGCACATCCGGCTCGCCATCGAATCCTTCGAGCGCACCTGCGGCAAGCGGCCTGTGGGCTGGTACTGCCGCTTCGGGCCCTCAGTCCATACCCGCGAGCTGGTCGTCGACGAAGGCGGCTTCATCTACGATTCAGACGCCTACAACGACGACCTGCCCTACTTCGTGGAGGTCTCGGGCAAGCGCCATCTGGTCATTCCCTATACGTGCGATATCAATGACTTCTCCTTCTGGACGGCGCCCGGCTTCCTCACCGCCGAGCACTTCTATCAATACGCGCGGGACAGCTTCGATACGCTCTACGCCGAATCCGCGACCTGCCCGAAGATGATGTCCATCGGCCTGCACCCCCGCATGCTCGGCCGCCCCGGCCGGATCGCGGGGCTCAGCCGCTTCATCGAGCACGCGCAAGC
>JAPOPO010000573.1 GCA_026712885.1 Rhodospirillales bacterium
GACCGCCCGGCCCGGTGGCGGCGTTCCAGCGCTCGCTCACCTACTATCCCGACCGCACCCGGCCCACTCCGGCCGACTCGGGCGTTCCCGAGCTTGCGCCGGTCACGCTTGAGACCGCGGACGGGCTGTCGCTGCTCGCCTGGTATGCCCCGCCCCGCGAAGCCGCCACGCCGAGCCTGATCTATTTCCACGGCAATGCCGGCCATATCGGCATGCGGGGCTTCAAGGTGCGGGCCTATCTCAATGCCGGGCTCGGCGTCCTGCTCACCACCTGGCGCGGCTACAGCGGCAATTCCGGCACGCCGACCGAAGACGGCCTCTACGCTGACGGGCGGGCCGCGCGGGCCTTCCTGCGGGCGCAGGGTGCGGGCGACGAGCGCCAGATCCTCTACGGCGAATCCCTGGGCACCGGCGTCGCGGTTCATCTGGCCCGCGAGGCGACGCCCGTGGCCCTGGTGCTCGAAGCTCCCTTCAGCTCGGTCGTGGATATCGCCTCAGGCCGCTTTCCGCTGCTCCCGGTCAGCCCTTTGATCGTGGATCGCTTCGATTCCGCTGCCAAGATCGGAAAGGTCGCAGCACCGGTCCTGATCGTGCACGGCGAGCGCGACCGCACCATTCCCGTGCGCCTCGCCCGCAAGCTCCACAAGCGCGCCCGCGAGCCCAAGGAAGCCGTGTTCATCCCCGAAGCCGACCACGCCGACCTCCCGGAGTTCGGCCTGCCGACCTACGTGCTCGAATTCCTGGCCCGCCATGGACTCCTGCCCGAGCAAGGGTGAGCATAGAGTCATGGGTACCGATACGATCAAGAGTGAACGAGACCACCAACGGGCCTTGGAAGAGATTGAGAGCCTGATTGCGGCGAAGCTCAACACGCCGGAGGGCGACCGACTCGACGCTCTGGTGACGCTCGTCGAGGTCTGGGAAGCCAAGCACCATCCTCTCGATCAGTCCGAAGGTGCAGGCTGAACGACAGGAACGGGAAAACTCCCGAGATTTACCCGCTCGCCCCCATCTGCCGGGCGAGGGCCATGAAGTCGGGCACCACGGCCTCCCAGTCGTCGCTGGGAGCGAGATCGGGGGTGCCGACCGGGCCATCGCCGTATTCGTCGGGGCGCGATACGAACGCCGCCGCCAGGCCGGCCTCACGCGCCGCCGCCAGATCGAAGTTGTGCGCGGCAACCATCATCACCGCCTCGGGCGCGAGACCGAGTGCGGCGGCGGAAGCGCGGTAGACCGCAGCCTGCGGCTTGTAGTCGTGCGCGATGTCGGCGCCGAGGATGGCGTCCCAGGGCAGCCCGGGGGAGCGCGCGAGCCGCGCCATCATCCCGATCGAGCCATTGGAGCAGGGCGCGAGCAGATAGCGGCTGCGCAGGGCCTCGAGGCCGGGCACGACATCCGGCCACGGCGGGAGCTTCTCCCAGGCCCGGTTGAGGCGCGCGCGCCCCGCGTCGTCCACGGCGTCGTCGAGCCCGAATTCCGTCAGCGTCGCGTCGAGATTCTCGCGATGAAGCAGGTCGAGC
>JAPOPO010000466.1 GCA_026712885.1 Rhodospirillales bacterium
GCACTTGAGGCTCGATTGATGGGTCGCGTCGGGGCCTGACGCCGTTTGGCGCCGGGATCTGAGGATGGGCGTTATCGGGTTGAGGGTTGAACGGGCCTGGGTGATCGGGGCTCGGCGCCCCTTCGCTCAGGGGTCTGCTGCGGTGAGGCGGCCTGCCAACAGGCGGAAGAGAGCGGCGTCGGGGCAGGCCGTGGTGAAGTGGATGCGGACGCGGATGGCCTTCTCGACGACACGGGCACCGATCTTGAGCAGTCTCAGCCTCAGGGTTGCGAACTCCGCACGGGCGAGCGGCGCGGTGCGCGGGGAAAGGCGTCGCGCAGGGCGAGCATCAGCCAGTAGGCTGCGGATGCGGCGGGCCAGATGCTTCAGCAGGGTGCGGACCTCGTGCCCCGACGGCGTCTTGCCGGGGCGCAACAGGACGAGGCCGCCGTCAGACGAGATCAGGCCGCCGTCGAAGGCGGCGCTCACCCTTCTTGCGTTGAACGCTTGGCAGATCGAAGGGGAGAAGGCTATCGTCGGTCATGGTGGGCGTGGCATATTCGCTGTTCGGAGAGGAAGACGCCTCGACAACGAATTCCTGCCCGATGGCAACGGCTTACGCTACGTCCGCCACCCCAGAAACAGACCCGCCACGAGTAATCCGTGCCAGGGAGTCGGGGATGAGCACGATGAGGTGCGAAGAGGAGGGCCCGTTGCGGGCGAGGATGCAATGACCGAGGCGTTACCGACCCAGGCCGAAGTGGTGATCGTCGGCGGCGGCATCATCGGATGCAGCATGGCCTACCATCTGACCAAGCTCGGACTGCGCGACGTGGTCCTTCTGGAGCGGGGTCATCTTACGGGCGGCACCTCCTGGCACGCTGCGGGTTTGGTAAACCAGCTTCGCGCCACGTCGACGCTGACCGAGCTCGCGCGTTACGCCGTCGGGCTCTATGAATCGCTGGAGGCAGAGACCGGCCAGGCGACCGGCTTCCGCCGCAAGGGCAGCCTCCCCATCGCCCGCACCGAAGAACGGCTCACCGAGATCAGGCGCACGGCCGCGCTCGGTGACTGCTTCGGCGTCGAGGCCCACGAGGTCGGGCTGAACGAGGTGGCTTCGCTTTATCCGCTGATGGACGTCTCGCGGATCAAGGGCGCGATCTACATTCCCGGCGACGGCCAGACCAATCCCGTCGATACCGCGATGGCGCTCGCCAAGGGCGCTCGCGCCGGCGGCGCGCGCATCTTCGAGGAAACCGCCGTCACCGGCTTCGAGCGCAGGAACGGCGCGGTCTCCGGCGTTTGCACCGCGCAAGGCACCATCGCCTGCGAGACCGTCGTCAACTGCGGCGGCGTCTGGGCACGCGAGATCGGCCTGATGGCGGGTGTCAACGTGCCGCTCTACGCCGCCGAGCACATGTACGTGGTCACCGAGCCGATCGAAGGGCTCTCGCCCGATGCGCCGATCATCCGCGACACCGACGGCTACATCTACGTGAAGGAGGACGCGGGCCGCCTCCTCGTCGGCTCCTTCGAGCCGGTGGCCAAGCCGCTGCCGCTGGAGAAGCTGCCAACCGGAGCCGAGTTCGTCGAGCTGCCGGAGGACTGGGATCACTTCGAGCTGCCGATGACCAACGCCATCGAGCTGCTGCCAGTGCTCGAGCGGGCGCCGATCCGCCGCTTCATGAACGGCCCCGAGAGCTTCACGCCTGACAACAAGTTCGTGCTCGGCGAGGCGCCGGAGCTTGCACGATTCTTCGTCGCCGCCGGCTTCAACTCGCAAGGCATCCTGTCCGCCGCGGGCGCCGGCAAGGTGATGTCGGAGTGGATCGTCGAGGGGCAGCCGACGGTGGATCTCGCCGAGCTCGATATCTCCCGCTTCGCCCGCTTCCAGAACAACCGGCGTTATCTGGTCGACCGCACGAAGGAGAGCCTGGGCCTGCTGTTCCAGATGCACTGGCCGCATCGCCAGGTGGAGACCGCGCGCCCGGTGCGGCTCAGCCCGCTCCACGCGCGGCTCGCCGCCCACAATGCCTGCTTCGGCGAGGCGGCGGGCTGGGAGCGCGCCAACTGGTTCGCGCCA
>JAPOPO010000054.1 GCA_026712885.1 Rhodospirillales bacterium
GAAGTTCATGGAGCCCATGTTGAGCGAGGTCATCTCCGGGCTAGCGCGGCGCGGCGCGGCGAGGCGCTCGTCGAGGCTCATGCCGAGCCCGCCCCCAGTGGTGATGTTGATGACCGCGTCCGACTGCTGCTTGATGCGCGGCAGGAAGGCCATGAAGACGTCCGGATCGGGCGTAGGGCGGCCGTCGTTCGGGTCGCGGGCGTGAAGATGGAGGATCGAGGCGCCGGCCTCGGCCGCGGCCACGCCGTCGGCCGCGATCTCGTCCGGCGTGACTGGCAGGTGCGGCGACATGGTGGGGGTATGGATCGACCCCGTGACCGCGCAGGTGATGATGACTTTGCTCATGGCCTGTGGCCTCCCACTCACATTCGCCGCGCCGTGCCGGCGGCTGTGTGACGGTTCTAACCGCCCGCGACCGATCTCGACAAGCGCCGCGGCCGCCCGCCGGCGAGGAGGGAGCGCGCGTGGTCCCCGATGCGGGTGAGGGGTTACTCTTTTCCTGCGGCAGGGTTGGTTCTCGGAGGGAAGAGACGATGGATGCATGGCTGAAGGCGGCGGCAGACTACATCCCGCGCTGGCTTGAGTACCAGATGCGGCAGAGCGGGCAGCCGGGCTGCGTCGTGGCGCTCGCGCACAAGGGGCGCGTCGTCCTCGAGAAGGCCTTCGGGGTGGCCGACGTCGCCACTGGCCGGGCGCTCACGCCGCGGCATCGCCTGCGAGTCGCCTCCCACTCGAAGACCTTCACGGCGGTAGGGGTAATGAAGCTCCGCGAGGCCGGCCTGCTGCGCCTGGACGACCCGGCAGGGCGCGCTACGTCGACGGCCTGCATCCCAGCGTGGCGGCGACCACACTCGCACAACTGCTGTCGCACAGCGCCGGCGTGATCCGCGACGGCGTGGACGCCGGGCAATGGCTGGATCGCCGCCCTTTCCTGAACGAGAAGGAGTTGCGCGCAGCCCTTGCCGAGCCGCTGATCGTCGAGGCCAGCACCCGGTTCAAGTACTCGAACCACGGCTTCGGGCTGGTCGGTCTCGTCATGGAGGCGGTGACCGGAGAGCCCTACTGCGACTGGATGGCGCGAGAGATCGTCGCCGCGAGCGGGCTGAGCGAGACCGCGCCGGACCGGCCGGTTGTCGGGCGCACGCCGGTGGCGCGCGGGCACACGCGCAGGTTGCCGCTCGGCCATCGGCTGGTCGTCCCCGGCGACCATCCGACCCATGCCATGGCGCCGGCGACAGGCTTCGTCTCCACTGCCGCCGACCTCGTGCGCTTCTTCTCGAGCCTCGATCCGGCAGCGAGGCGCAGCGTGCTGTCGCCGGAAAGCCGCCGCGAGATTATCCGCAGGCAGTGGCACGACGAGCCCCCCGGCTCCGGCGGCCATTACGGCCTTGGCATCATGCGCAACAAGGTCGGCGACTGGGAATGGTTCGGACACGCCGGGGCCTTCCCGAGCTGTCTCAGCCGCACGGCCGTGCTGCCGGGCCACGACGTCGCGGTGTCGATCCTGACCAATGCGCTGGACGGCCCTGCCTGGGCCTGGTCGGACTCGCTGATCCATCTCCTGCAGGGGTTCGAGAAGCGCGGCGCGCCGGGCGCGAAGACCCGCGACTGGACCGGCCGTTGGAATAGCCTGTGGCGTACCATCGACTTCATCCCGATGCGCGATCACGTCCTCGTCGCCAACCCGAGCCTCGCGTTTCCGTTCTCGGAGGCCAGCGAGATCACCGTCGTCGGCGCCGATACGGGGACGGTCCGTCTCGCCCCCGGCCTGGCCAACCTGGGGGAGGAAGCGCGCCTGGTGCGGGACAAGGATGGCCGGGTGCGCGAGGTCTTGTTCGGCGGGATGATGCACCTGCCGGAGCGGCGCCACGCGTCGGAGCTGAAGCGCCGCTACGGCAAGGGCGCGGGCTAGAGCAGCGTGCGCAACAGAGTGTGAAGGGCGGCCTTGCGCTCGAAGCCTGCGCCCGGCGCGTCGCCGAGACGGACACGGCCGTCCTCGACCGGGGTCTCGTCGGCGAAGCCGCCGAAGGGCTGAAAGACGCCGGGATAGGATTCGCAGCCGCCCAGGGAGAGGCCGCCGGCGGTGCTGAGCGCCAGCAGGTTGCCGCCGTGGGGCAGGAAGCGGCGCGGCGACCAGCCTTCTTCTGCCATCATGGCCACGATATCGATGGTCTCGCCCACGCCATAGGCCAAGGCGGGGTCGAACTGGACGTAGTCGATTTCGGGCCGCATCCCGCCGAAGCGGAGCAGGTTGCGCGCGTCCTGGAGCGAGAACAGGTTCTCGCCGGTTGCGACCGGGTCGGGGAAGGTCGCCACCACCGCCGCGTTGAGGGAGAAATCGAGCGGGTCGCCCGGCTCCTCGTACCAGGCGAGGCCGTAAGGGACGAGGGCGCCCGCGTAGCGGCGCGCGGTCTGCTGGTCAAAGCGGCCGTTGGCGTCCACCGCAAGCCGCGAACCGTCGCCGCCGAGCAGCGCGAGTACCGCCTCGATCCGGTCGCGGTCCTCGTCGAGGGTGGCGCCGCCGATCTTCATCTTCACCTGGGTGTAGCCCTGGTCGAGATAGCGCCGCATCTCGGCGACGAGGCCATCGGTCCCCTTGTCGGGGTCGTAGTAGCCACCAGCGGCGTAGACCGGGATGCTCTGCTCCGGCGACGGGTTGCCGGCGTCTTCGGCGATCATCGCCCAAAGCGGCATGTCGCGGATCTTGGCGGCGGCGTCCCAGACCGCGATGTCGAGCGCCGCCACAGCGACCGCGCGCTCGCCATGGCCGCCGGGTTTCTCGTTCCGCATCATCAGGCGGCGGATGGTGCGGGGATCGAGCGAGGTGCCATCGGCGCTCGCGTGTTCCTCAGGCGCCTCCAGCACGCGCGGCGCGAGGCGTTCGCGGATCACTGCGCTCTGGGCGTAGCGGCCGTTGGCGTTGAAGCCGAAGCCCACGACTGGCTCGCCGCCGCGCACCACGTCGGTGACAACAGCGACCGCGCTCACGGTCATCTTGCTGAAGTCGATGACGGCGTTCCGCATGGGCGCGCCCATGGGCACGGCGATGTCGCGGATTTCGACGATTCTCATGGCGACCCTCCGGGGACGAGGGATTCTTCGGTGCAAAGAGCGGCAATGCGGCGGCGCTCGGCTTGCGCTTCGGCCACCGAGACCTGGCGGAAGCGATAGGTCTCGTTGGGCCGCGACTGGCCGAGCTTCCACCAAGCGCAGGTGGGCACCGTGTAGGGGTTGATAAAGCCGCCGAGGGTGAGCGTGTCCACCATCAGGATGATCGGCGTCTGGCCGCAGAGGTTGATGGCGCCGATGGGATAGCCGTGGTCGATCACGTTTGAGGGATGCTCGCCGTTCTCCGGCGCCTTGTCGGTCGCCTTCTCGGTGAAGGTCCAGTCCGGCCCTTCGAGCCGGAAGCCGACGCGGTTGCTCTTGGGCGAGAGCCGCCAGTCGCTTTCCAGGAAGCGCCGCCGGCCGGCCTCGTCGATCCAGTCGTCGTTGGGGCCGGCCACCACCTCGATCTCCCATGCGCCGCCGGCGGGGGCAGGGGGGCGAACGCCCTCTTTCAACTGCAGGCCGGGCGTGGCGTCGTTGGAAGGTGCGAGCGGGATGGTCTGCCCCTCCTTCAGCGCGGCACCGTCGAGCCCGCCGCAGGCGCCGATCACGAAGGTTGCGCGGGAGCCGAGGAAGGGCGCCACATCGATGCCGCCGGCGAAGGCGATGTAGGTGCGGGCGCCGGTGATGGCGGACCCCAGTGAGAGCGTCTGCCCGGCGCTGACGCCGATGCTCTGCCAAAGCGGCACGGAGTCTCCGTCCAAGGTGGCCTGCATGTCGGCGCCCGTGAGCGCGATCACCGCATCCCGCTCGAAGCGGAGCACCGGCCCGATGAAGGCGCATTCCAGCGCCGCCGCACCCGGCGCGTTGCCCACCAGGATGTTGGCGAGGCGAAAGGACCAGTGGTCGATGGGGCCGGAAGGCGGGAAGCCCATGCCGAAGGCACCCTTGCGGCCGGGATAGTCCTGCACCGTGGTCTCGAGTCCGCCCTTGATGACCGTGACCGCCATCGCTCAGAACCGCTCGCTCGGGTTGAGGGAGGCGGCCCACGCCTTGTACTGGCGGACCGAGAAGCGCTGGTAGCCGGTCACGTTGAAGGCGTAGGTGCCGTCTGCCACGCGGCGCTCGATGTATTCGAACTCCTCCAGCTCGACGGGCACGAACTTGACCCGGTCGGCGGCGTCCAGCAGCACCACGCGGTCGCGGTAGGCGGGGAGACTGGCTTGCGTGTCCCAGAGCGGGACCGGGGTGCGGCCGATCAGGTTGTAGCCGCCGGGCCCGGGCGTCGTGTAGATCTCGGTGGTGGGCGCATCGTTGACAAAAACGCCCAGGGTGGTCCAGGTGCGCGGCGGGTTGTACTTGGGCGAGGTGATGGCGCAACGAGGGTCGAGCGCCACCATCAGCGGCAGGCCCGGCGTCGAGCAGACGGCGACCACCCAGTGCTCGGTGCCCGAATGCACACGCGCGAGCTGAGCTGAATCCTCCAACTTGTTGATGCGGGCCACGAACTCGGGGTCGCCGTCGCGCGGTGCGATGCGCTGGGCATAGTCCTCGACGCAGGCCCTGGTCCAGGGGTCGTTGTACATCACGGGGAGGTAGGCGAGCCGGCTCTCGAGCTCCAGGTCCTCGACCGAGCCGAGGCCCTCGATCAGGCGGCGAAGCTCACGCTCCAAGTCGTCCGCGCCGATCAGGTCGGGCTCGTACTCGACCACCACCGAGTTGTAGGAGGGATTGGTGTCGATCACGCCCTTGGTGCGGTCCTCGCGCAGCGCGGCGGTGAGGCCGAGCGCCATGAAATTGAGGTCGATGCGCGCACGGTCGCCGAACTGCACCAGCACGAAGGTATCGCCGCCGGGCAGAACGCGCGGCTCGTCGTAAATCACCC
>JAPOPO010000574.1 GCA_026712885.1 Rhodospirillales bacterium
GCGGGCCGGACGCCATGACGGCCATGCTAGCCCGCATGTCTCGCCAGGGTCACGGCCTGCGTCGCGCGGGGGGCGGCGCACGCGGGGGGCAGGCCGCGGACCAAAAAACGGCCCCCCCCCCCCCAAGGTCATATCCTTTTTTTTTGTAAAACAGAAGAAAAAAATATTTGATATTATATTATATATTTTTTTTTTTTTTTTTTTAAAAAAAAAAAAGAATAGGATTGTGGGGGGGGGGGGGGCGGTTTTGGGTCCGCGGCCGGGCCCCCGGGTGCGCCCCCCCCCGCGCGACGAAGGCCGTGACCCTGGCGAGACATGCGGGCTAGCATGGCCGTCATGGCGTCCGGCCCGCTTCTGCTCGCCCTCGACCAGGGCACCACCTCGACCCGCGCAATCCTGTTCGACCGCGCCGGCACTCCGCTCAGGATGCCCCAGCGCGAGCTTCGCCAGATCTCCCCGGAGACCGGCTGGGTGGAGCACGACCCGGAGGAGATCTGGGAGGCCAGCGTCCAGGTGTTGCGCGAGGCGGCCGGCGACACCCTGCCCGCCGCCATCGGCATCACCAACCAGCGCGAGACGGTGCTGCTCTGGGACCGCAAGAGCGGCGCCTGCCTACACAACGCCATTGTCTGGCAGGACCGGCGCACGGCGCCCGTCTGCGACCGGCTGCGCGCCGCGGGGCAGGAGCCCTTCGTCGCCGAGCGCAGCGGCCTGCTGATCGAACCCTATTTCTCGGCGACCAAGCTCGCCTGGCTGCTCGACGCCCTGCCCGGCGCGCGCGAGCGCAGCGACCTCGCCTTCGGCACGGTCGACAGCTTCCTCGTCTGGCGGCTCACCGGGGGCCGGGTTCACGCGACCTGCGCCACCAACGCCGCGCGTACCAATCTCTTCGATATCCACCAATGCGCCTGGAGCCCGGAGCTGCTCGAACTCTTCGATGTGCCCGAGTCCGTGCTGCCGGAGGTGCGCGGCAACGCGGACGGCTTCGGCACCACGGACATCCTCGGCGCGCCGGTGCCGGTTGCGGGCATGGCCGGCGATCAACATGCGGCGACGCTGGGCCAGGGCTGCCTCCGCGCCGGCGACGTCAAGAGCACCTACGGCACGGGCTGCTTCCTGCTGGCCCACACCGGCGCCAAGCCGGTCGCCTCGCGCCACCGGCTGCTCACCACCATCGCGCTCAGCCTCGACGGGCGGACCACCTACGCGCTCGAAGGCGCCGTCTTCGTTGCCGGCGCGGCGGTGCAATGGCTGCGCGACGGGCTCGGCGTGATCGCCCACGCGGCGGAAAGCGAGGCGCTGGCCAGTGGGGCGAGCGAGAGCGGCGTGGTCATGGTGCCGGCCTTCGTCGGCCTGGGCGCGCCCTGGTGGGACGCGGATGCGCGCGGCGCGCTCTTCGGACTCACCCGCGACACCGGCCCGGCCGACCTTGCCCGCGCCGCGCTGGAGGCCGCGGCGCACCAGACCGCCGACCTGCTGGATGCGGCGGCCGCCGACGGCGTCCGACCCGCGCTGATACGGATCGACGGCGGCATGAGCGCGAACGACTGGTTCGCCCAGACCCTCGCCGACGTCGTCGGTCTCACCGTGGAACGCCCCGCCGTCACCGAGACCACGGCCTGGGGCGCCGCCGTGCTGGCAGGCCTCGGCGTCGGCGCGTTCTCCGATCCGGCCGACGCCCCCCGCCCCCCGGGCCGGCGCTTCTCTCCCCGCGGCGATCCCGCACCGGCCCGCGCCCGCTGGGCCGACGCGGTGGCACGCACCCTCTCGCGGCCGAGTTAAATTACCGTCCCTGCCTCTCCGAACAGGTGGAAGCGCTCCCGCCCCACGCGGACCGGCACCTCGTCTCCAGGCCGGACAGCCGGTTGCTCGGAGAGCTTGATCGTGACGGGTTCCGCCGTGAACTCCGTCTGCAGATAGGCCAGCGACTCGCCACCCAGCTTCTCGACGATCTCGACCCGCCCGCGGAAATCCGCCTCGGCCGCAGGCGCGATGTAGAGGTGCTCCGGGCGAACACCCAACGTGATCGGCCCCGGCGCCACGTCGCGCGCACGCCCGGCCGGCAGCGACGCCGAGCCGAACCGCACCTGCGACTCTTGTCCTTCGGTCGCCTCGATCTCGGCGGGGATGAAGTTCATGGCAGGCGCGCCGATGAAGCCGGCCACGAAGCGGTTGGCGGGCGCATCGTAGAGCTCCTCCGGCGCACCGACCTGCTCGATCCGCCCCTGGTCGAACACCACGATCCGGTCGGCCAGCGTCATGGCCTCGGTCTGGTCGTGGGTGACGTA
>JAPOPO010000333.1 GCA_026712885.1 Rhodospirillales bacterium
CCGGGCTGAATTTCTGAGCGAATACGGAGTGGAAACGCCCACATTGCCGAGCCTGTTCCGGCTGTCGCGATGCGCGGCCCGGCATCCCCGGCATGGGTCGGACAGTGCTCGAAACAGGTGCAGATGCCCTGAATCGACGCGGTGCGCGCGGCCATCGCGTCGAACGGGATCCCGATTCCCTTCGCCCGGATGCGCCCGACCGAACCGCGCACGGTCCCGCTCGGCGAGTCCGCCCGAACCGCCATAGTCAGACGCCAACCGATGCGGCATTCGCGCGCCGCCGTTCAGGAGGGTGGGTTGCGCCTCGAGCGCGCCGGTGAATCGCCCGCCCATGACCTCGGCCTCGCAGGTGAGCGCGCTCAGTAGCCCGCCTCCACGCACAAGCTCCACCCCGGTACGGCGCCGCGGCGTCACTCCGCCAGGCCCCCCGGATCCCCGCCAGAGCCTCCTGCCTTCCTCCCGGGTTCGTCCCCGGTCAGAAAACCCACGATCTCGCGGTGGAATCGGCCGACCTCGCGGCGGTACACGTCGCGGAATTCCTCCGGTACGTCCCACGCCCGCTCGGCCAGCAGCGTTTCGGGTTCCAGCAACTCGTACATCGCGACCCAGTCCTCGCCCACGCGCACCCGCATGTCCGGGTTGAGCACGTAGTATCCGCGTATCGTGCGGCGGAAGATTCGGCGGTTCCAGCGCGACTTGCCGGCGACCTCGTTGCGCGCCAGCATCTGCGAGACGTACCGGCGGCGGGTCCGGTATTCGGGCACCGCCGAGGCCGGCAGCGCTTCCAGCACATCGGCCACGTCGCCGGCCGCAAGCCCGAGCGCGCGCCATTTCGCGTTGGCCCTGGTGGCGGTGTGAAACAGCGCCACGAACAGGTTGAACAGGAGAAACTCCCCCTTTCGCCGATCGATCTGAACCACCCGCCCGCCCGCAATGACGGTCACGTGCGAGGGGCGCAGCCGATCCCACAATCCCGCGACCGAGCGTTGTGCGTAGCGCGTGTCCAGGGACGCTTCGCGCAGCAGAATCTGAAACGCCGTCAGCCCGGCGCTGTTGACCGGGTCCGTCTTCGCGCCCATCTCAACGAGCCGCGCCGCGGCGGCCTCGTGCCCGAACCGCGCCGCCAGCATCAGCGGGGTGAAGTTGAACCGGTCCCGGTGTTCCAGCCCGTAGCGCTCCACCAGCGCGAGCACCCCGTCGGGCTTTCTGAACGTGTAGGCACTGAAATGCTTCGACTTCAGTTGCCGCAGGCTTGCCTCCAACGCCCGGCGCGCGGGGCGGAACCCCGCCTGGGCGAGCCGTTCGATCCGCGCCTCGTCCCGGCTCAGCAGCGCGTACTCGAACAGCGCAAGCCTCGACTTCCCGGCGGCGCCCTCAAACGCCCGTTCGCTCAGCCGGCGCACCGCCGGGCGCTCCAGCGGTTCCCACGGCGTCGGCGCCACGCCCAGCACGCGCGTGCGGATGGCCTCGGCCTGCTCCTGCCTGCCCTGGCTCTCCAGCCGGTTCGCCTCCCGGCGCCATTCGTCGAGGCTCGAGGCCTCCTTCTGAACCCTCAGACGTCCGGCGAAGGGCCGGACCCCCAGCAGCTCGAACACCCGTTGCTTCGGCGCGGGCTCGACCAGGTAGACGTTCCGCACCGCCCGGGTGACGGCCACGTACAGCGCGTTGACGTGGAACTTGTAGATTTCCAGCGACTTGTCGGACTTGTCCCGCGAGCGTGCGAACGCGGGCGTCCCGCCCTGCACCTCCCCGGCGTTCACGCCTCGGGCGATCTCCCGGTAGCGCTTCGCCTCCCCGGAGACGAATCCGTACAGGATGACGCTGTCGTATTCAAGCCCCTTGGCCTCGCGGATCGAGAACACCAGCGGCGTGCGAAACCGCCGCCGCGCCGCGCCCTTGTCCCGGGCGTGCATCACGATCACCGCGCAGCGCGTGGAGCCGCGGGTCTTGCCGTCCAGTTCCCGGACGGTGTCCGGTTCCTCGGGCAGCAAACGCACCTCGCCGTCCTTGTGCGAACGGCTGCTCACCAGGCGCGTGCTTTCCCGATCCACCGAACCGAACCGCGCGTGCTTGAGCCTCAGGATCCGGTTGGCCAGTTCCGTGACCTGGCGCGCGTTGCGGTAGTTGGCCGTCAGCACCCGGATCGGGTCGGCAGCGCGGCGCTTGCTCCGCGTGTGACGGCCCCGGGTGTGGAAATGGCTCTTCAGCCCCGACCAGGAAAAGAAATTCGGGTGCACGATCTGGTTGGCGTCCCCGCACAGGATGAACCCCCGGGCGTCCTTCAACGAGCGCAGCACCAACTCGAGCTGCACGTTCGTCAGGTCCTGCACCTCGTCGACGACGGCGAAATCCCACACCGGCTGCACGATCCCGCGGTAGGCGTGAGCCAGCAGGTTGGGGTCGTGACGGGCCTGCTCGGCCAGGTGCGCCAGGTACTTCATGAACAGCTCGTGCACCCGCACGCGCTTCTCCCGGGGATAGATCGAGCGGCGCACGCCGAGCGAGACATACGCCTCCCGGGACAGGTACGGCTCATCGGCCGTGGAACCGGCGATGACGCCGTTGAACTCCTCGAACAGCCGGTGCGCGTCCTTCAGGCCGCTGGTCCGGCGGTGGCGGTCGAACCAGCGGGCGAACTGCGCGAACGTCATCTCCCGCGTATCGGGCACGCGGATGCTCTCGATGAACTCCCGATAGCTCAGAAACGCGGCGTCCTGATCCCCGTTGTCGTAGTTCAGCCCGCGGTAGGCTTCTCGCGAGCGCTCCGCCAGGTACCGCGAGCGGGTCACGTACAGCACCCGCCCGCGCGCCTGTTTCATCTTCTCCAGCGTCAGCACCGTCTTGCCGCTGCCGGCCGAGCCGATGACCATCATCGGCGGCGCCAGGGAAAACGCCTCGTCCTGCGCCTCGTCGAAGCAAATGACCTTGTCCAGCAGGTTGAACGACCGCCGCTGCGGGTTGACGTAGGCCAGTTCCTGCGCCTGCCGCGGGGCCTCCCCGGGCAGCTCCGGCAGCTTCGCCTCGTCGATCCTCGCGCCGCCGGCCAGGAACCGGGACCGATCATAGGCGTGATTGGCGATGAACTCCAGCACCAGCACATAAGTGCGCCCGCCGCAGCGGGCGAAGGAAAACAGCAGCCGGTTGGCGCGGTCCAGCCGCGCGCGAAACAGGTTCGGGCCCACCTTGCGGGCGTCGGCGGAGCGGAAGTCCCCGGCCTCAAGATACCCCTTCATCTTCGCGAAGTTCGGAATCCGCGCCGGGTCCAGCCCCCGGTACAGCAGCACATCCACGGCGTCGTTCAGCCGCCTCGCGCCCGGCCCTGAAGCCGCCTCCGAAAGGCATGACGAGCAGTCCGCGAAACCGTCGCGGCGCACAATGCTTCAAATGCCCCGGCCATGCCCGAAGTATACGGGAAGGCGCGCGCGCGCCGATACCGACTGCGTCGTGCAACGGACCGCGCCCTGCAGCCGTGACGCGCCGGCCCGCCGGCGCCGTTTCTCCCTACCCGGAGCCGCACGCCGCCGAAAGGCGGAGCCTGCTTGTGACCGGGACGCCGCCCGGTGCCCGGGGCGGGTTCCGGCTGGTCCATCTTCGGCACGAGGGAGGCGAAATCGATGAGCAGACCCACGGACAGGCGCGCCCCAGCGCCGACTTTCTTGATTCACCAATTCGGGCGCGGCCTGGTGGACGAGGGCCGCACCTACGCCGTGGAGCGGTTTCGCTCGATGAGCAACGGAGAGGTCCGCCGCTGGCCTCTGGATGCGATGGCGGCGGGGAACGGGCGCGCCCGGGCCAAGCCGGAGGTGGCCACCTTCGACGAGGTCCGCGAGATGCGTCCCGCCGGCAATGAAATCATCGTCTGCACCGCGCTCGGCACATCATCCGGGGTCCACTACTACGGCGACCGCGCCTGCGGGTTCGTCGTTCGTCGCGCCCCGTTGCGCTGATCGGCGCCGCCGGCCCTCGACGAAGCAGCGATCAGTCGCCCGATCCCTGTCCCCCCAGCCCCTGAAGGAGACTCCAGTGCCCTGGCGCGATCCGGAAGTTCGAAAACAACGTGACCGCGAACGTGCCCGTCGGCGAAGGGTCCTGCGAATCCCCAGCGGCCTGTGCCCACGGTGCGGCAAGAGCAAGCCCGGGGCGGGCCGCACGGTCTGCCAGGCCTGTGCCGGCAAGCGCCGTGCCGCCGAGCGCCTGCGCGCCGCCCGGCGCCGCGACGCCGGCATCGAGCGCGTCAGGGATCCCGAGGCCCGCAAGGCCGAATACCGGCGTGCCCGCCAACGGGCCGAGGACCGGCTGGCCCGGGGGATCTGTTCGTCATGCGCTCGGCATCCTCCTGAGCCGGACCGCCGCCTGTGGACGCGCCCTGCAACAGCAGCCAGCGCAGGTCCGTGCCCAACGGCACACGCGCCTCGCGCGTCACCGTCACCGTCACTCGCAAGGACGGGCATCACCCGATCGTGTTCATGCAGTGCGGCCCGGTCCGGTTCCGCGCAAGCGCCAGGGCGCAGGCCCGCCTGCGCCCGTTCCGCCACCGCGCGATCCTGCGCCCGACCCGATTCCGGCTGCCGGATCGATTGGATGCCGAACGCCCTCCGATCCAGCAACTCTACTCGGCGCTGGCCGAGGACGAGGACCGCAACGCGCTGATCTTCGACGACGTGCTGAGGGCGCTGGAGTCGAAACGCTCGCCGCTGGTTCTCACCGAGCGCAAGGAGCATGCCCTGCGGCTTGCCGGGCGGCTCGGGCGGTTCGCCCGCAACGTGCTGCTTCTGCGAGGTGGGATGGGCGCGAGACAGCGCCGGGAGATCATGGAGCGCCTTGAGAAGATCCCCGACAGCGAGGAACGGGTCCTGGTCGCGACC